>JBJSXS010000293.1:0-2438 GCA_046086545.1 Gemmata sp. | reverse complement strand
GCGAACCCGGGCGGGTCGATCTTCGCGTGACAACCCGCGCACTCGGGCAACTGCCGGTGCTTCGCCAGTTGGTCGCGAATCGTCGTGGTGCCGCGAATGTCGGGCTCCACCGCTTCGACGTCCTTCGTGGGCTTCGGCGGGGGCGTGCCCAGGATCCGGTCCAGCACCCAGGCGCCCCGCAGGATCGGCGACGTCGTGGTGCCGTTCGCGGTGACCTTCATCACGCTCGCCATCGTGAGAACACCGCCACGGTGGCTGTCGCCGGCAAGTGTGACCTTCTTGAACTCCTGGCCGGTCACGCCCGGGATGCCGTAGTGCCGCGCGAGCCGGCCGTTGAGCATCGTAAAGTCGGAGTGAACGAAGCTCGCCAGGCTCAGGTCGTTCTGCAGCACCTCGCGGAAGAACAGGAGCGTCTCCTTCACCATCGCGGCCTTCAGGACGTCGTCGTATTCGGGGTAGAGAGCCGGGTCCGGCGCGGTGTCGTCGATCGCGCGAAGGCCGAGCCACTGGCCCGCGAAGTTGTCCGCGAACGCCGCCGCTTTGGGGTCCTTCAACATGCGCTCGACCTGTGCGCGGAGCGCTTCGGGCTGGCTCAGCTTGCCCTTCTCGGCGAGCGCGAGCAGCTCCGCGTCCGGCATCGAGCTCCACAGGAAGTAGCTCAGGCGTGAAGCGAGCGCGGGGTCGTCGAGCGCGCCCGGCTTCTCCCGGAGGAACAGGAAGTGCGGCGACAGCAGCACGGACTTCAGCCCGACCCGCATCGCTTGCTCGAAGGACGCCTTCGCGTCGAGTTTGGCCCTCACGCGAGCGAGCACCGGGTTCACGTCCTCATCGGTCACGGCCCGGCGATAGGCGCGGCGCATGAAGTCCCGCAGAAGCCGTTCGGCGTCAACGAGAGGCCGCCCGGAGACGACCTCCACGTGGCTCTTGTCGTCCGCCGCCGGCGCCGGCGCCTGCGCGAGATCGCCGAAGACGTTGCGGTGACTCGGGGGCGGCCAGGTCTCGTGAATCGGGCCCTCGATTTCGACCCACCGGATCGCCAGCCCCGGCCCCTTGTACTTGTCCGCCCCGGCCCTCTCGATCACGGGCGGCGTCGCGCCGAGGTTGTCCACGACGAACCGCACCGTGTTCTTCGGTTCCAGTTTCTCGACGAACTCGATCACCGTCGGCCCGCCCGGCGGCACGTCGTAATACCCGACGGTGCGCTCCTCGGTCACGGCCCGCATCGTTCCCGCGGTCATGTGGAAGGTGACCGGCTTCTCGCTTTGAAAGGCGTAGGCCGAGATGCGGAACCGGTAGTTGCCGCGGAAGTGCGAGTGGAAGTTCCACAGCGTCACCTGGATGTTCGCGGAGGCCCACGAACTGAAGATCGCGACCGCGTCTTCGAGGTGTCGGTACACGCTGCCGGTCGGCTTGACGGTCTTCTCGTCCTTGATGTCGAACCGCTTCTTGATGACCCAGGGCCTCGGGCCGTTGGCGATGGCCGCATCGAGCACCTTGTCGGCCGCCTCGAGGTACTGTTCCACCAAGAAGGACGAGACGTGAAGCGCTTCCGCGTTGTTGTCGAAGCCGTTCGCGGAGGCGTCCGGCGGCAACACGTCTTTGAGGTCGAGATCGACGCCGAGGAGGTCTCGCACGGTGTTCTGGTACTCGGCCCGGTTGAGCCGGCGCATCACCACCCGGCCCCGCGCCGCGTTCTTCGCGGCCTCGGCTTTCGCCGCCCGGTCGCCGATCCATTCGGCAACGGTCGAGACGGCCCCCTCCGTCGGCCGGGGTTTGCCCTCCGGGGGCATGGCGCCTGACTTGATTTGCTCTGCCACCGCTAGCCACCGCTCCCGGTTTGTCGTGTCGTTGAAGTCCAGCGTGAGGGCCTCCAGGCCGAACTTCCCCTTTGGCGCTGTGCCCGTGTGGCAGCCCTGGCAGTGTTGCGTCAGGAACGGGCCCGCCGGTTCGCCCAACGTAGTGGGCCCGGGGGCAGCGGGTTTCGCGGTCGTATCACCCGCCCGGAAGCCGAACAGGAGGGTGCCCGCGATCAGGGCGCCGGTACACGCACGCAGACCGATCACCGCGGGGTCCGCCCGGTGCCGGCCCTGCGACGGTTGGCCTGTGGTCACGGTTGCACTCCTGCGACCTGCTCGTCGCATTCGCTGCTCGGGACAGACGGTCTTGTTGATTCGGCGGGCGGGCGGCGGGGCTATGGAATGGACGCGGTACACCGAATCGGGGCGTGGTTGATGACTTTAGCCGCATCAGGCCGGCGACGCGAACGAGATTTCGCGGAAAAGTGACCCGCGCCGCGGTTGCGGACCACAGGACGTGCCCGGCGGCGACCTGGCGGGACCCGCGGTCAGTTGGTCGGTGACCACGTGCTACGCGGAGCGACGCAACCGAACGGGCCCTTCGAGTTAAGGGGCAACGCGGTCGGCGGCGACACCGCGCAC
>JBJSXS010000292.1:0-3080 GCA_046086545.1 Gemmata sp. | reverse complement strand
TGCCGCATCCTTCATCCCCAGTTCCATGCACTGCGCTGAGTGCCACAGCCAGTGGCGCGAGGCGGAATACGACATGGCAGAGGTTGCGAAGACGTTCCCATCCGAGCTCGAGGAACGCTCCCTCGACCTGTGGCGTTATCGCGAACTACTCCCGATTCGCCATCCCGACCCGACCTTGCGCCTCGGCGAAGGCGGCACACCCCTCATCCAGGCCCCGAAGTTGGGCTTGATGCTCGGCTTGCCGAACCTGTTCATCAAGGACGAGAGGCAGGGGCCCACGTCCTCCTTCAAGGATCGTCAAGCGGCAGTCACCATCGCCGCGCTCAAGGAAGGCGGAGTCACTGAACTGGTCGCCGCCTCGACCGGTAACGTGGCGATTGCCCTCTCTGCGTACGCGGCTCGGGCGGGGCTCAAGCTGTGGGCATTCGTCACCGACCGCGTTCCCGAAAGCAAGGTGCGCGAAATCGCGTTGTACGGGAGCCGAATCGTGAAGATCATCGGTTCTTACGACGAGGCAAAGCGAGCCGCGGCGGACTTTGCCCGTCAACGCGGCCTGTACCAGGACATGGGCGCACGTACTGTCGCGGCCGTTGAGGCGATGAAGACGATCGCGTTCGAGATCGCAGAACAACTCACCCTGGTGCTTGGGCCCGCACCAGGATCGACAAGGGAACGACCGAAATGGCGCACGCCGGATTGGTATATCCAAGCGGTCAGCGGAGGGATGGGGCCACTGGGTGTGTGTAAAGGGTTCAGGGAATTGGCAACACTCGGTCTCGTCGACCGAATCCCCGCGCTCGCGCCCATCCAGGCGGAGGGTTGCTCTCCGATGGTGCTCGGCTGGAAACAGGGCCTGGAACAAGCCGAGCCCGTGCTGTCGCCCAAGACACGCATCGAGACTCTTGCCACGGGCGACCCGGGAAGAACCTACACCATGTTGCGCAACCGGGTGAACGAGACCGGAGGCGTATTCGAAAGCGCCAGCGATGAGGACGCCTTCCGAGCCATGCATGTTCTGGCAAGGAGGGAAGGTATTTCCGCCGAACCCGCCGCGGGCGTGGCATTTGCGGGTTTATTCAAACTGGTGCGCGCTGGCATCATCGAACCGACAGATACGGTGGTCGTCAATTGCACCGGTCACACGATGCCCGCCGAGGAAGCCCTCTTCGGCGAGGGCTGGCCAAGCGATGCGGATTCGTCATTCGATCCGGAGTAGGTACCAGCACCGGCCTGAAGCGTGTCGCGCGCCGAGAAGGCGTGATCCGCACCCTGTGCGCGCCGCCTCCCGGGCCTTGACGGTCGGCAGGCCGGACCACGTCGGGCGTTCCTCGTGCGCAATCGGTCCCTTGCGGCGCCAATCATGGCCCCGCGTCGTCGAGCCGCCAGCTCGAGCAGGACGGGCCGCGCGAGTGGGCCTGCCGGTCTCCTTCCACGGTTCGGGTGTCCTCTCGTGAAGACGTCCAGCCGCATCGTGGTCCTGCTGCACCGACGAGACGTTCGTTTCGCCCGGAACGGCTACTTGCTCCACCGGCTGGTCGGTGCGTGGGCGAAGAGCGGAATCGAGGTTCGGGTCGTCCGGGACACGCGACTCATTCCGCCCGCAAATGTGCTGATTCCCCACATCGACCTCACCGTTCGGCCGCCCGAGTATGCACCTGTCCTCGATCGCTTTCCCGCGGTGGTGAACCGCAGAGTCTCCACCATCGCGAAATCGTCGTTCAGCACGAACCTCCTTCAACGTGACGATCCTTACGATGGTCCGGTGATCGTGAAGACCGATCTCAACTACGCGGGGCTGCCCGAGCGACTGCTGCACGACCCGATTCGCGAGCGCCTGCTGGACCTCGCCGCCCAGGCGGGGAAGGCGATGGGCTTGTTGCGACGCCGCCGTCATCGGGGCGAGTTGGATCTGCCGCGCAAACCCGCAGACTACTCGGTGTGGCCGACACGCAGTGCCGTTCCTCGCGGTACTTTCGACAACACGGGCCTGGTGGTCGAGAAGTTCCTGCCGGAGCTCTGGGCCGAGGGTTGCTGCCTGCGCTATACGTACTTCCTCGGTGATCGCGAGATGAGTGTTCTCCTCAAGTCCCGGGAGAACGTCATCAAGGGTTCGAACACCATCAGTTGCGAGGAGATCGGGACGCCCCCCGCGATCACGACCCTTCGAGAGCGAATGGGGTTCGATTTCGGCAAATTCGACTACGTGCTTCGGGATGGCCAGGTGGTCCTGTTCGACGTGAACTGGACCCCGGCGACGGCCACGCTGGAGAAATTCGGGCTCACGGAGCGGGTTGCCGGGCTCCTGGCGGACGGCATCCGCACCTTGATGGCCGAGACCCGGGATCAACCTGCGTGACCGGCGTCGGCAGGGGTGCTCAGCTGAGTTCGAGGCCGGCGAGGTCGCCGCGCTCGCGCCAGTCCGCGAGCAGCCGGAAGAACGCGACCGAGCCCGCGCCGTAGAAGCCGTCCTGTCCGTTGCGCTCCCCGGGCTTGCCCTCGTTGTTGTAGTAGCCCGGCGTGCACTCCTCGAGGAATTGTCGGCCGAGGCCGGAGAGGCGGATGATCGTCTCGACCCAGTCGCGCTCGGCCTGCTCGGAGACCTCGACGGTCCGCGCGCCGCGGTCGAGGGCCTGGCGCACGATGTAGGCGACGTGGCGGCTCTGTTCCTCGAGGAGGTGCGGGAAGTTCACGGTGAAGCCGGCCTGCTGCGGTCCGAAGAAGAAGCAGTTGGGGAACCCGCGGCTCTGCATCCCGTGCAGGGTGGATATCCCCTCGGCCCACTTCGCGTTGAGCGTGATCCCGCCGCGGCCGACGAGGTCGTAGCCCGCCCGCCGGGTGTAGGCGGTGCCGACCTCGAAGCCGGTGGCGTACACGAGGCAGTCGAGTTCGAACTCCTGGCCGTTCGCGACGACCCCGCGCGGCGTGACGCGGTCGATGCCGCGACCGGCGGTGTCGACGAGGGTCACGTTCGGCCGGTTGAACGCCTGGAGGTAGGCGTCGTGGAAGCAGGGACGCTTGCAGAACTGCCGGTACCAGGGCTTGAGCGCCTCGGCGGTCGCCGGATCGCGCACGACCGAGTC
>JBJSXS010000291.1:0-28316 GCA_046086545.1 Gemmata sp. | reverse complement strand
CGTTCGTCCGGGGTAGGATCAGCACACGCCCCGCCGCTCACCACCAGCAGGCCGTTATGGACCGCCGTGATTTCGTCGCCGCGAGCGCGGGACTGGCCCTCGTCGGCGGCGCGGCACCGCCCGCCCCCGCAGCCGACGAGCCGGTGAAGCTCACCCCCGCGATGGAGCAGGCCCGCGAGGCCGGGTTGAAAGCGCTCAAACCCACCGCACGCGAGCTCGAACGCGGGCTGAAACTGCACGCGGACTCTCTGGTGTTCGACGCATACGGGTTCGCGCCCCGCGCCGCGCTCGACCACGAGGCGCTGCGGCAGGCGCTCGACGCGGGCGCTTCGGACGCCGAGTTGCAGGAGCTGCGGGAAGAGATGGGCATGGTCCGGTGTGCGGCGGACCCGGCCGAGCGCGCCGAGTTCGAGACGGCGTGGCGCGCCGCCGGAGTGACGTGCATCTTCCAGAACGCCGGCGAGGAGGGCCAAGACCCGGTCCGGCTGCTGGCCCGGCTCGCGCGGTTCACCTACGTCACCGACGCACTGCGTGCGTTCGTCTCGCGGGCGGCTGCCCCGGACGACGTTGAGGCGGCCAAGAAAGCCGGGACACACTGCCTGTACCTGACGGGCAACGGCGTACCGCTGAACCAGCGGTGGGCCACCACCGAGGACGAGTTGAAGCACGTCCGGGTGTTTTTCCAGCTCGGCATCCGGATGATGCACCTGACCTACAACCGCCGGAACATGCTCGGCGACGGGTGCGGCGAGTCGGCCGACGGCGGCATCAGCGACCTCGGCCGCGCCGCGATCACCGAGATGAACCGCGCCGGGGTCATCGTGGACGTGGCGCACAGCGGCTGGCGTACCAGCCTGGAAGCGGCGAAGGCGTCGGCGCGGCCGATGGTCGCGAGCCACACCGCGGCGGCCGCCGTTCACCGGCACATCCGGGGCAAGCCGGACGACGTCGTGAAGGCGATTGCCGACACCGGCGGGTACGTCGGCGTGTGCTGCATCCCGAGCTTCCTCAACGGCGGCATCACCGCGTTCCTCGACCACATCGACTACCTCCTGAAGAAGTTCGGGGCGGATCACGTCGCCATCGGAACGGACGTGGCCCACAGTTCGCCGGGCAAGCCGGGCGACGGAAAGCCGCTCGGCCCGGCGCGCAAGCAGCGCACGCGGTTCGAGGCGCTGTGGCCGAAGGGCGCGCTCGACGGCGCCACCGACCCCGGGCGCACCCTCGCGTGGACCAACTGGCCGCTGTTCACGGTGGGTATGGTGCAGCGCGGGCACTCCGACGACGACATCCGCAAAATCCTCGGCGGGAACGTCCTGCGCGTGGCCCGCGGCGCCCTCAAGGGCATCCCCGGGCTGTCGCCCGCCGCGCGCTGACTCGCACCGGAGCCGCACCTCGTCCCGTTTGGGACACCTGGAGACGCGACCGTGACGACCCGCCGCCGCTTTCTTTCGACCGCGCTGTCCGCGGGCGCCGCACTCGCCGCTGTCGGCCGCGCCTCGGGCGCGGAGCCGGACACGGTTCGCGACCTCGGCACCCGCCGGGAACTGTTCGTGGACCGGTTCCTCATCGAGCGCGAGCAGGGGACGCAACTCCGGCTGCACGAACCCCACCTCGCACCGGCCATGACCGAGCCGGCCGACAACATGGAGTACGGCACGGTCATCAAGGACGGCGACCTGTTCCGCCTGTACACCCGCGACGCCCGCGGCGCGAAGCGCGACGGCGACGAACCGGAGGTCACCCGGTACTGCGAGAGCCGCGACGGGGTCAAGTGGACGAAGCCCAAGCTCGGCCTGCACGAGATCGACGGGAGCAAGGACAACAACGTCATCCTGCACGAGCCGCCGCTCTGCCACAACTTCTGCCCGGTGCTGGACGCGCGGCCCGGGGTCGCGAAGGAGGAGCGGTTCAAGGCGCTGGCCGGCACCGTGAAGACGGGCCTCGTCGCGTTCACGTCCGGCGACGGCATTCACTGGAAGAAGCTCCGCGCCGAGCCGGTCATCATGTACACGAAGGAGTACGCCTTCGACTCCCAGAACGTCTCGTTCTGGTCCGAGAGCGAGGGGTGCTACGTCTGCTACTTCCGCCACTTCCTCGACAAGAAGCTGCGGTCCGTGTGCCGCACCACCTCGCCCGACTACCTGAAGTGGTCGGAGCCGGTGCCGATGAAGCCCAACTTCCCCGGCGAGCACCTGTACACGACGCTCACGCACCCGTACTTCCGCGCCCCGCACATCTACGTCGCGCTGCCGACCCGGTTCCACCCCGAGCGGGGCCAGAGCACCGACGTCCTGTTCATGACCGCGCGGGGCGCGGCCCCGTTCGACCGCACGTTCCGCGAAGCGCTCATCCGCCCCGGGCTCGACCCGGCGCGGTGGGGCAACCGGTCGAACTACGCGGCGCTGAACGTGGTCCCGACCGGGCCGGCCGAGATGTCGATTTACACCACCCCGTTCCGCCGGTTCACGCTGCGCACCGACGGGTTCGCGTCCGTCCGCGCCGGGGCCGACGTGGGCGAGGTGCTGACCCGCCCGTTACGGTTCGCGGGCACGGAGCTGGTGGTCAACTACGCGACCAGCGCCGGCGGGAGCCTGCGCGTCGAGGTGCAGGACGCCGACGGCGCCCCGGTGCCCGGGTTCGCGCTCGCGGACTGCCGCAGCCTCGTGGGCGACGCCATCGAGCAGAAGGTGACCTGGGCGAAGAAGACGGTCGGCGCGCTCGTCGGGCAGACCGTCCGCCTCCGATTCGTGATGCAGGAAGCGGACCTCTACGCGCTCCAGTTCCCGAAGTGACCGCGAGGGGAGCCATGTTCCGGTACTGCATGGTGGTCGGCTTGGCGTTCGTCCTCGGCGGGTGCGGGGAGCCGCGCGCGCCGGTGAACGCGCCGCCGGAAGAGGCGAAGAGCGACAAGCAACCAAACCGCGCGCCGGGCGCGGGCGAACTCCGGGCCGGCGCCGCGAAGGTCGAGATCACCGACAAGAAGGCGCTCCCGTTCAGCGACCCGCTGTACGCGAAAGCGCTCGTGCTGAAGCGCGGCGACACGACCGCGGTGCTGGTGACGCTCGATGCGGTCGCGGTCGGCGAGATCGGGCACGTCCGCAACGACTACCTGGCGAAGGTTCGCGCGCGGCTCGAAACGGAGCTGGGCGTGCCGGGCCGCTGCGTCATCGTCAACGCGAGCCACTGCCACGGCATCGTGTGCGCGGACGTGGACGACAAGACGGTCGAGGCGGTGACGGCCGCGTTCGCGAACCTCGTGCCGGTCAGGGCCGGGGCCGGCGCCGGGAGCGAGTCGCGCGTCTCGGAGAACCGGCGCCTGCGGCTCAAGAGCGGGCGCGAAGCGGACGTGCGCCACGCCTACTCGCTCCCGCCGGACGACGAAGTGGTCGGCGTCGGCCCCATTGACCCACAGATCGGTGTCCTGCGCTTGGACCGGCTCGACGGGCGCCCGCTCGCGGTGGTGTACAACTTCGCGTGCCACCCGATCATGGGCGTGCCGGGCGGCGGGAACACGGCCGACCTGACCGGGTTCGCGTCGAAGGTGATCGAGGAGAACCTGGGTGCGGGAGCCGTCGCGCTGTTCGTGCAGGGGTGCGGGGGCGACATCAACCCGGTGCGGTACAAGGACGTTCACCAGCCGCGCAGCGCCGAACCGCTCGGCAACATGCTCGGGCTGAGTACGCTTCGCGCGATCCGGGCCATCAAGCCCGACCCGACCGCGCCGCTCACGGTGGTCAACGAGAAGTTGCTCGTCCCGCGCGCCGACCACGCCGAGCGGATCGACGCGCTCGCCGCCGAACAGGCGCGGCTCCTCAAGTCGCTAAAGGGGACGAGCCTGAACCTGCGCAGCTTCATGGAACTGGCGCACAAATACGACCTGTCGAAAGAGTTCCCCTCCTACGCCGCGCACCTCTACCTGACCGAGAAGGCACAGGGCCGCGACGACCTGAGCCGTCTCGACGCGGAGAACCGCCGGAACCTGCGGGCCTACGTCGAGAACGTGCTCACGATGGAGGCCCTCACGCGGGTTCAAACGAACCTCGCGCTCTTGCGCAAACACGAGGACCGGAACAGGGCCGCGGGCCGGAAGCCGTTGGAAGTCGAGGTGGCCGGGCTGCGCGTGGGCGAGTTCGTGCTGGTCACGTTCCCGGGCGAGCTGACGGTCGAGATCGGCCTTAACGTCAAGAAGGCTTCGCCGCACAAAATGACGTTCGTGGCCGGGTACACCAACGGGTACGTCTACTACACGCCGACGGCCGAACAACTCAAAAACACCGGCGGGGCACAGGAGGACAGCGACTGCCTCGTCGCCCCCGAGTGGGAGCGCCTGTTTTACGCGAAGGTCGCGGAAGTCATCAAGAAGCTGTGACCGGCGCGCCGGGCGGCGGCTCCCGTCACATGAGTTCGGGGATCGGGCGGCCGTTCTCCGTAACGATCGGGGTCGGGCGCCCCTGCGGGTCTTCCCAGTGCGCGGTGGGGTCGATGCCGAGGTGCCGGAACACCGTCGCCGCGATGTCCGACGGCCCGACCTTGCGGTCCCGGATGTCGTACCCCTTCGCGTCGGTCGAGCCGATCACCTGACCCGCGGGCAGCCCGCCGCCCGCGACCAGCACCGACATGCAGTTGGTCCAGTGGTCGCGCCCGGCGTTCTTGTTGATCACCGGCCCGCGACCGAACTCGCCCATCATCAGCACCAGCGTGCTGTCGAGCAGGCCGCGGGCTTCGAGGTCGCCGATCAGGGCGTACATCACGCGGTCGATGCGCGGGAGCAGCGGCCGCAGCCCCTTCACGATTCCGCCCCAGCGGACGTCGTCGCCGTGGTGGTCGAAGTACCCCCACGCCCCGCTCACCAGGGCGAACGTGGTGCCGGCCTCGACCAGCCGGCGCGCGAGCAGCGCCTTCTCGCCGATGCTGTCGCGGCCGTAGGCGTCGCGCACTCGGGCCGGCTCCTCGTCCAGTTTGAACGCCTTCTGCGCCTTGCCCGATGCGATCATGTCGAGCGCGCGGTGCGCGTGCCCGTCGATCCGCTCCCCGGCCGAGTCCAGGTCGCGGCGGGCCGAGTCGAGGCGCCGGCGCAGGCCGTCGCGGTCCCGCAGCTGCGGAACGGTGACGCCGGCGGGCAGCGCGATCTTGCCCGCGAGGTCGGTGCCCTGAACCGGGTCGAACGCCGACCCCAGCTGCCCCGCGCCCCACACGTCCGACTTCCAACTGTCCGCGAGTCCCACGAACGCGGGCAGCGCCGGGTCGTTCGGCCCGCAGAACTTGGCGGCCACCGACCCCATCGACGGGTAGCCCGCGCCGTCCCTGCCGTCGTTCGTGCGGCGGGCCAGCGGGTTGCCGGCCTGCATGGTGATCGGGGTGTGGTCGCTCGCGCGGCAATCGACCGAGCGGATCAGGGTGAACTTGTCCGCGATGCCGGCCTGGAGCGGCAGGTGTTCGCTCACGCGCACGCCCGGGACGCGAGTCGGGATCGAGCCGAACGGCCCGCGGACCTCCTCCGGCGCGTCGGGCTTAGGGTCCCAGGAGTCGATGTGGCTCAGACCGCCCGACAGCCAGAACAGGATCACCGCGGGCCTCTTGCGGGACTTCCCGCCGGCGCCTGCGGCGCGCGGCGCGGCCAGCGCGGCCGCGCCCGCGAGGCTCGTGCGCAGGAACCACCGGCGCGAGCCGACCTGAAGGCACCCGCGCGGAGCGATTCCCTCGGGCGGGCAGACGTGTGTGTGCGTCACGGGTCGGCTCCGGGGTGAGAACATGTCGCTTCAGGGCGTGGCCGTCTTCCGCCAGGCGGACCGGGCGACGCTCGCGTGCAAGTCGCCGAGCCCGTCGCGCGGCCGAGCGTTCGCCCAGCGGCGGTAGTGCCGAGGGGGACCACCCTGCCCGCAACGGGAGAAGCGGTTGGGCGTGTGTGCTGCCCGGGCCGGCCTCGGCGCGCGGACCGGGCCGCAAGGCGGGTGCCGGTGCGGCGCGGATGGTATAATTCTGTAGCCGCGCGCGCCGCCACGTCAAGCGAGATCCGATGGCACTTGGTGGCAGGCAACGCGACTCCGGCGGGCTGCTTCGCGTGGGCGGGTGTCTCCGCCCCGGCGGGGGAGGTTTCAGGGGTCAGGCACGGCTCAAAACTGCGGGAGGGGGCGGGATGGGGCGCAAGATTCTGGCTCTGGCGCTGTTCGCAGCCGGGCTGGCACTGATCGGTTCGCCGGCCGCCTCTCAGCCGCCCGGCAAGGACGGCAAGGGGAAAGACGGCAAGGGCGAGCCGCCGCGGTACGAACTCGGGCAAGTGTTCCCGCCGCCGCTCGTGTCCGAATTGAAGCTCACACCGGAGCAAGAGAAGGAACTCGACGCGATCCGCAAGGACTTGAAGTCCAAGCTGGAAAAGCTGCTAACCGAGGAGCAGAAGAAGACCGCCGAGAACTTCCGGCCCCGCGGCCCCGGCGCGCCCAAGGGCGGAGAGGCGCCGCCGCCGGGCGCCGCCGGCGCGCCCCCCGCGACCGCTCTCGTGCTGCACGGCGCGCTCAGGGCGGGCGGCGACGCCAAAGCCCCCTTCGTCCTGGAGGGCGATGCGGTCGAAGGGCGGTTCGGCGACGCGCGGGTCGAGCACAACGGCAGCGGCGTGCGCCTGCTGTCCGGCGAGGATCACAACAGGGACGGCACGAAGGCCGGCAGCGCGACCTGCACCGTGACCGGGCTCCGGGGCGAAACGGGGCGGTGGTACCGCGTGCGGGTCCGCGCCCTGGCGCAGGACGGCTTCGCGGTGGAGAAGGACGACCTGTACATCAAGGTCGCGTACTTCAAGGACGGCGGGAAAAGCGCCCTCGATTTCGTGACGAAATCGATCTACCCGCAGGTCGAGCGGGAGCGCTCCGCGCTCGCGGACGCCGGCACGAACAGGAGCCTCGGGCGCGCCACGTGGCGCACGTACTCGATCGACGTGCGGACGCCCTTCGCGGAGGCGGACACCCTCAAAGTGAGCGTCGGCTTCGGGCACGGGGCCGGGAAACCAGCGGGGGCCGAGTTCTGGCTCGCGGAGGTCGAGGTGTCGCCGGTCCCGGACCCGGCGGGTTACGCGGCGCCGGCCAGGCCCGCGACGGGCCGTGCCCCGCCGGCGCTCAACGCCCTCGTAAAGCTCGGCGGGCGCTGGTACTACGATCCGCGAGGCGGGGACAAGCAGCCGCCCAAGCAGTTCGACCACAGCAACGCCGACCGCCTGTACTACCTGAGCGACCGGCTCGAAACGCCGTTCGCCGGGAACACGAGCGCGTGGCTCCGCAAGGGCTACCTGGACCGTGCGGGCAACGCCGTGGAAAAGGACACCCTCGTGCCGGACGCGGTGACCGTCTCGTTCACCGACACGCACCTCGTCATGCGGTCGAAGAACCTGCCGAACCACCCCGTCGCGGTGTTCCCGGACCGCTCGCGGTTCCTCGACGGCAACCCGAACATCATCCGCGAGCAGCGCGACACCTGGCACATCCCGCTGGACCCCAAGCCGAACCCGAACCGGGCCGCGGCCATGACGATGGAGAACAAGCGCGGCCTCCCGATGGGGCCCATCGGCGTGGCGGTGAACGGGGTGGTGTTCTTCAACCCGTTCGACCACATCGCCGAGGCCGACGCGGTGTGGCGCCTGGACCGGTGCTGCGGGCACCCCGGGCCGGGCAGCGAGTACCACTACCACAAGTACCCGGTGTGCGTGAACACCCCGTGGGCCGACGACGGGTCCGACCACTCGCCCCTGATCGGGTTCGCGTTCGACGGGTTCCCGGTGTACGGCCCGTATGAGGCGAAGGGGGTGCTGGCGAAGGACGCGAAGGACAACCCGCTGAGCGCCTACAACTTGCACGACGACCCGGCCCGCGGGCCGCACTACCACGTCACCCCGGGGAAGTTCCCGCACCTCATCGGCGGGTACTGGGGCGAGCCCGACCCGAAGAACCGTGGGGCGAAGAAGGGGCCGCCGAAACCGTGAGCCCCGCCGGGCACCCGCCCGTGCCGACCCGCTTTCCGGGCCCGGGGTGTCAACTTCCGGCTCACGTTCCGCTACCGATTGCCCAGTCGCCTCGGCCGATCCGACCTGCGAATTCACTCACGGAAGAATTATTTCGCGCATTTCGTTCGCGGCCTTTCATGGCAGGCCAAATTTTTCGGTTCTCGGGCCTGAACGTGAACTAGGTTTCAGGGTGCCAAAATCCCGGACATTACCCAAACGAGCTAAACACCCTGACGTCCGGCAGGTCGGGCTGTGGACCGCGACCACCTTTAAATAGGTGCTGCTGCGTCCGGCCCGCGCTCGGCATCGCCTGACCCCTCGACGCCACAACCCGATGCGCAAGTGGACCTGGAAGCGGTGGGTGAAGAACCTGTGGACCCCCGCGAACGCGAGGCGTCGGCCCGGCCGCGACCGCCGGTTCCGGCCCTTTGTGACGCCGCTGGAAGACCGCCTGGTACCGGCGTCTGACCTGATGGTCACTATCGACGCGGCGCCGAACTTCATCGTCGATTCGAACCTGAAGGCCGGGCCGACCGCCGCGTTCATCCGGGCCGCGGTCACCAACACCGGCACCGACACGATCAGCAACGTCACGCTCTACATCGGCGACTTCACCGGGGCCGGCGCGAGCGGCGGCACCCCGGGCGTCTTCCCGCTCGAAACCGACGCGACCTACGCCGGCAACCTGTCGCTCACCCAGGTGGGGGGTGCCACCGACGCGGTGCGGCTGGTCGGCTCGCTCGCGCCGGGGCAGACGTCGGTGCAGTACTGGCTCGTCAGTTACCCCTGGTACGACACCGCGGGCCGCCCGACGTACGGCGCGCACGCGAACAACGACGACGACTTGGTCCTCAGCTACGACGTGTGGGCGAAGGGCGCCGACCCGGTCGACGGGGCGGTGACGACCGCGGTGACGCGCACGGCCACGATGCGCGAAGAGATCTCCGCGATGGCCAACAAGATTTGGCCCAACACCACGTCCAAGGTGCCGAACGAGTACCTGGCCGTGTTCCAGGACCAGCTCGGGTGGCGCCCCGACCAGGTCGCCCCGTCGGTCGCGCGCACCGAGGGCATCTGGTACGACTTCGGCCGCGTCAACCAGGGGTTCGACGCGGACGCCAACCTGGTGCCGGACTACGACGTGTGGTCGCAGCCGGTCGGCGACCCGAGCGGGTTCGACCCGAACGCCTGGCGCCTCGTCCACACCTACGGCGTCCTGATCGTCAAACTGAACGACGGCACCGAACAGGTGATCGCGTTCGAGGACCAGCTCTACCACAAGGACCTGCCGGCCAACAACACCGGCGTGGTCGGCTTGGTGTTCTACGAGTTCGCGCCGATCGGCACCGGGCCCGGTACCCTCAGCCCGTACCAGGAGGCCGCGTCCGGGTCGAACAACGAGAAGTTCAACGGCGACTACGGCACGTTCGTCGGGGGGCCGCAGGGCACCCCGCCGAGCGGCAGCATCGACAAGATCGGGCCGGCCACGGTCACCCCTGGCACGACGGTGACCTACGACCTCGTCGCCACCAACACCGGCGCCACCTCGTTCGGGCTGAACCAGTACGGGCTGCCCGCGACCATCTCGGACGCGGTCCCGCCGGGCACGCAGTACGTCACCGGGTCGGCCACCTCGGACGTGCCCGCGACCATCTTCTTCTCCACCGACGGCGGCGTGACGTGGACCACCACCGACACGGGGGCCGCGACGACCAACATCCAGTGGCAGCTCAGCGCGCCGCTGGCGCCCGGCGCGTCGGCCACGACCCACTTCAGCGTGTTCGTGCCGAACGGGTACACCGGGTCGCAGGTGTACAACACCGCCGGGTTCGGGCTGGCCGGGATGCGGCCGCTGTACACGGACGCGGTTAACTCGTTCCTCCTCGGGACGAACACCATCAGCGGCACCGTGTTCCGCGACGACGGCACCGGCGGCGGGGTCACCGGCGACGGCACCCGCCAGACGAACGAGACGTTCCTCGGCGGCATCGATGTGACCCTGTACCCGGACACCAACGGCAACGGGGTGCTGGACCCGGGGGAACTGGCGACGCCCCGCGCCACGACCGTCACCGATGCGGGCGGGAACTGGACGTTCACCGGGCTGCCGGACGGCAGCTACATCGTTCAGGTGTACCGCGCCGACCCGCAGCGCCCGACCGGGTACGTGCTGAGTACCGATGAGGCGCGCGCGGTCACTCTCGCCGGCGCGAACCAGAGCGGCATCGAGTTCGGGTTCGCACCGACGCTCGCCATGACGAAGGCCATCGTCACCCCGGCGCCGATCCTCGAGGGGACTCAGGTCACCTACAGCATCGAAACGACCAACCTGCTCAAGCCCGACAACTACGTCGCCTCGACCCCGCTCGACGGGCGGGTGTTCTTCACCGACACCACCACCAGCCTCAACTACGTGCAGCCGGGCGGCGGGGCCTCGACCACCCAGATTTCGGGCCTGACGGCCGCGCCCACGGAGATCGCGTTCGACGAGACCAACGGGAAGGTGTACCTCGCGTACGCCTCGTCCGGGCTGATCGAGAGCCGCAACCTGGACGGCACCGGAGCGGTGACCGTCGCCACCGGTCAGACGAGCGTCAGCGGGCTGGCGGTGGACTCGGTCCACGGGTACGTCTACTGGACCCGGCTCGACAACGACACCATCAACCGCAAGAACTCGGACGGCACCGGGGCCGTCACCACCCTGTCCGGCCTGAACAACCCCGAAGGGGTCGCGGTCGATCCGCTCAACGCGACGGTGTACTGGCTCGAGACGCAAGGCAACCTGCTCCGCATCCGAAAGGGCGGGCTCGACTTCTCCAACCCCACCGACCTGTTCGCCCCGACCACCATCGGCAGCGGGAACCACAACCCGCGCGACCTGGAGATCGACCCGCTCCGCGGCAAGCTGTACTGGGCCGACGACAAGTCCGGCACCAACGGCGACTTCATCGGCGTCGTGAACCTCGACGGCACCGGGCTGCAGGAGTACATCACGAACGCGGCCACCGCGCTGGTGAACAACCCGCAGGGGCTGGGCGTCGACCCGGTGAGCGGGTTCGTCTACTGGTCCGACTCGGCCGGGCTGCGCAAGGCGTCGGTGCTGGGCGGGCCGCTCGCGGCCACCTCGCTCGGCGCGACCGCGAACCTCGGCGACGTGGAGGTGCCGAGCCGGTTCCCGTTCGTCGGCACCTTCGACCCGGACAAGACGTTCACCACCGTCCCGCTCACCGACGACTACGACCCGACCGAACTGCGGTTCGTATCCGCCACCGTCGCCCCCACCTCCGTGGACACGGTGAACGGGCTGATCACCTGGAACAACATCGGGCCGATCGACGCGAACGAGACCCGCACCATCTACGTCACGTTCGAGGTGCTCCAGCCGCCGGGCAACGCGACGAACACGGCCGTCGACAACACGGCGGCGGTGACCGGCGCGCTCGTCGCCAACGGGCTGCCCACCAACGACGCCACCTCGCAGGTGATCGTCACGGCGAACCCGGCTGCGGTGATCGGGGACCGCATCTGGAGCGACAAGAACGCCGACGGCGTCGACGCGGGCCAGGCGACCGAGCCGGGCATCGCGGGCGTGCACGTGCGCATGTTCGACAGCACCGGCGCGTTCGAGCTGCAGCGCACCCTCACGGACGCCACCGGCGCCTACCGGTTCACCGGGGTCGTCGCCGGCACCTACATCGTGCGCGTCGACACCAGCACCCTGCCGGCCGGCTTCACGGAGACGTTCGACGCGGACGGCACCGGCACCGCGAACCAGAGCACGGTGACCGTCTCGACCGCGTCCAACCCGGCCGACAACCTCAATCAGGACTTCGGCTACCGGATCACCAACATCTTCTTCGGGTCGGTGTGGCAGGACCACGACGGCAACGGGGCGCGGGACGCCGCGGACGCGGGCATCGGCGGGGTGACGGTGCGGCTGCGGAACTCGACCGACACCGCGGACGTTGCCACCGCCACCACGGCGCCCGACGGGACCTATCGCTTCGTCGGCGTCGCCGACGGCAGCTACCGCGTGCGCGTGGACGCGGCGACGCTGCCCGCGGGCTTCACCTGGACGGAGACCGCCGAGCTGTTCCCGGTCGGCACCCCGACGGACACCACGCTGGACAACCTGATCGCCACCGGGGGGGCCACCGCCGCGAGCGGCGGCGACGTGCGCGGCGCCTACGACTTCGGCTACCGGCGCTCGGGCACCAGCTCCATCGGCGACGCGGTGTTCTACGACGCGGACGGCAACGGGCTGAAGGGCTTCGCCGAAGGGGGCATCCCGAACGTCACGGTGCGGCTGTACGAAGACCTGAACGCCACCGGGGTGCTCGAATCCGGGTTCGACGTGTTCGTCGCCGCCACGGTCACCGACGCCAACGGCGGGTACACGTTCGGCAACCTCCCGGCCGGGCGGTACATCGTTGAGGTGGACGAGACCGACCCGCAGTTCCCGGCGAACGTGACCGCGACCGGAACCAGCCCGCTGGCGGTGAACCTGCCGGCCGCGACCGCGGTCACCACCGCCGACTTCGGCTACGATCCCGGCCCCGGGTTCGCTGCGACGGCGACCATCGGCGACGTGGTGTACTACGACGCCAACGCAAACGGCGAGCAGGACTTCAACGAGTTCGGCATCGGCGGGGCGGTGGTGCGCCTCTACAGCGACGCGAACAACAACCAGCAGTACGACGCGGGCGTGGACCTCGACTACGGCACCGTCACGACCTCGTTCGGCGGCGCCGGCAGCCCGCCGGCCGGGTTCTACCTGTTCTCCGGCCTCGCCTCGGACTCGGACCCGAACCTGCCGGGCAACAACCCGTACATCGTGCAGGTGGTGTCTCTGCCGGCGAACGCGCTCAGCACGCTGGCCGACCAGACGGCGGACCCGAACCGCGACGGCGTGCCGGTGGGCGACAACACGTTCCCCGGGCTGCCGCCGGGCGACAACCAGGACACCGGCAAGTTCATCGACCTGAACGGCAACACGATCGCGGACCCGGGCGAGACCGGCATCTTCGTGAGCAGCGGCACGAACTACGCCGGCGCCGACTTCGGGTACCGGCCGCGGGGCGTCGTCGGTGATTACGTCTGGCTCGACCTGAACGGCAACGGCGCGCAGGACGGCGGCGAGGTCGGTCTGGCGAACGTCGCGGTCACCATCACCAACGTGCCGTTCGGCGGGACGACCACGCTGAACACCACGACCGACTTCGACGGGATGTACTTCTTCCAGGGGCTGACCGCGGGCACCTGGCGCGTCACCGTGACGCCGCCGCCGGGCACGACCCCGTCGGCGCGGGTGGACGCGAACCTGCTGGCCGGCACCGGCACCGTGGGCGCGAACACCGCCGACGTGAGCGTGGACGCGAACGGCGACGTGACCGCGGTCGCGGTCGGCGGCACGACGGTGAACTTCGCCGCCCCCTTCGGCGACGACGGGCTGAAGATCGACTTCGGTTACCGCCTCAACGGGCCGAACTCGCTGGGCGGGCGCGTGGTCCTCGAGCAGCGGGGCGTCACCGACGGCAACGCCGGGGAAGCGACCGACGCAGCGGTCGCGGGCACGACCGTGTTCCTGTACGACTCCACCGGGAAACTGCTCGGGTCGACCCTGACGGACGCGACCGGCGCGTACAGCTTCACCGGGCTGCCGAACGGCACGTACTCCGTCTCGATGGCCGCGAACTTGCCGATCCTGGCGCTGACCACGTTCACGACCGACGACTTCGCGCCCGCGAGCCTGCCCGCGAACACGACGGCCACCGACAACGGCACGGCCGCGGTCCTTGTCACGACCATCTCCGGGAGCGTGTCGAACCTCGACTTCGCGTGGGTCTCTACGGTCGATTACGACCTCGGCGACCTGCCCGACACCTACGCCACCAGCCTCTCGGCCGACGGCGCCCGGCACATCATTTCCGGTACGCCGACACTGTACCTCGGAAGCGTGGCGCCCGACACGGAGCCGAACGCGTCACCCGGCGCCGCGGCGACGGGCGACGACACCGCGGGCACCGACGACGAGGACGGCGTCACCGCGCTCAGCCCGACCGCGTGGACGGAGGGCCCCGGCAGCGGCACGACGAACTCCCTGCGCGTGGTCGTGAACGGCACCGGGTGGCTGGTCGGGTGGATCGACTTCAACCGCGACGGCACGTTCCTGGCGGCCAACGAACTGGTCGTGAACCAGGCGGTCACGACGGGCACTTACGACTTACCGATCACGGTGCCCGCGGGGACGTTCGTCGCGGGCGGCGCGGTACTGAACTCGCGCTTCCGGCTCTTCACCGAACAACCGGTGGTGCCGCAACTCGCGTTTGTCGGCATCGCGACCGACGGGGAGGTGGAAGACACCGCGCTCGCGGTCGGCGTGCCGACTCAGGCCGACCTCTCGCTCACCAAGACCGCCGACAACAACACGCCCCGGGTCGGGCAGAACGTCGTGTTCACCGTGACGGTGACCAACGACGGCCCGAGCGGCGCCACCGGCGTCACCGTCACCGACCTGCTGCCCTCCGGGTTGCAATACGTCAGCGACAACGGCGGCGGCGCGTACGATCCCGCGACCGGCATCTGGACCGTGGGCAGCATCGCCAGCACCGGCGCCGCCACCATTCAGATCACCGCGACGGTCCTGGCCGCCGGCAGCTACACCAACGCGGCACAGGTCCAGACCGCGGACCAACTGGACCCCGACTCGACACCCGGCGATAACTCCACCGCGCAGGACGACGACGACAGGGTCACGCTCGTGCCCGTCCCGGTCGCCGACCTCACGCTCGCCAAGACCGCCGACAACAACACGCCCCGGGTCGGGCAGAACGTCGTGTTCACCGTGACCGTCCACAACGACGGCCCGAGCGGCGCCACCGGCGTCACCGTCACCGACCTGCTGCCCTCCGGGTTGCAGTACGTCAGCGATGATCTCGGCGGCGCGTACGATCCCGCAACCGGGGTGTGGAGCATCGGCACCCTGGCGAGCGGCGCGGACGCGGTGCTGAGGGTTACCGCGCGGGTGCTGGCTACCGGCAGCTACACCAACGCGGCGCAGGTCCAGACCGCGGACCAACTGGACCCCGACTCGACACCCGGCGATAACTCCACCGCGCAGGACGACGACGACAGCGTCACGCTCGCGCCCGTCCCGGTCGCCGACCTCTCGCTCACCAAGACCGCCGACAACAACACGCCGTTCGTTGGCGACAACGTCGTGTTCACCGTGACGGTGACCAACGACGGCCCGAGCGGCGCCACCGGCGTCACCGTCACCGACCTGCTGCCCTCCGGGTTGCAGTACGTCAGCGACAACGGCGGCGGCGCGTACGATCCCGCGACCGGCATCTGGACCGTGGGCAGCATCGCCAGCACCGGCGCCGCCACCATTCAGATCACCGCGACGGTGCTGCCCACGGGCGGGCACACGAACGCCGCGCAGGTGCAAGCGTCGAACACGCTCGATCCGGACTCGACCCCCGGCGACAACTCCACCGCGCAGGACGACGACGACAGCGTCACACTCGCACCGGTGCTGCGCACCACGGCTTCACTGTCGGGGCTGGTGTTCAACGACCTCGACGGAGACGGCGCGCGCGGCCCGAACGAGCCGGGTATCGCGGGGGTGACCGTCACCCTGACCGGCACGGACGTGGCGAACGGGAGCGTCAGCCGCACGGCGGTTACGGGCGCCGACGGCACCTACACCTTCTCCGCGCTGCCCCCCGGCACCTACACCGTGTCCGAGACGCAGCCCGCCGCCTACGCCGACGGGGGGGACCGCGCCGGCACCGCCGGCGGCACCGTCAGCAACGACCGCGTGAGCGGCGTCGCACTCGTCGCCGGACAGACTGCGACCGGGTACACGTTCGCCGAGCGCGCGCCCAACAGCGTCACGGGGTTCGTGTACCGCGACTTCGACCTGAACGGCGTGCGCACGGTGGGCGGCCCGAACCCCGAAAGCGGCATCGGCGGCATCGTGATCACGCTCACCGGCACCGACGCGCTGAGCAACCCGGTGAGTCTCGTCACCCAAACGGACGCGGCCGGCGTGTACCGGTTCGACAACCTGCTCGCGGGCACCTACACGCTGACCGAGACGCAGCCGCCGCTGCCGACGACACTGGACGACGGGTTCTACGACGGGGCCGACAACGTCGGTACGCCCGCCGGGTCGTCGCCCGCGAAGAACCAGCTGCGGGTGACGCTCGGGGGCAGCGCGAGCGCGCCGGCGGACGCCGCGACGGGGTACAACTTCGGCGAACTGCCGGCGGCCGACCCGTTCGGGTACGTGTACCTGGACGCGAACAGCAACGGGGTGCGCGACCCGGGCGAGCCGGGCGTTGCGAACGTCGCGATCACCCTCTCGGGGACCGCGTTCTTCGGCACGCAGTTCGCGCGCCCGCTGACCGCGGCCGACGTCCCGGGCGGGCGCCTCACGGTGCGCACCAACGCCGACGGGTTCTACGAGTTCCGTCCTGTACCGCCGGGGCTGTACTCGCTGACCGAGACGCAACCCGACGAGTACGCGGACGGGCCCGAACAGAACGGCGACGCGAGCGTCAACCCGGCGTTCCCGGTGCTGGTCGGCAACGACGTGTTCTCGAACGTGTACCTCGCGCCGCAGCCCGTCCGCGGGCCGTTCAACTTCGGCGAGCGGCTCGTGCCGATCGTTCAACTGCCCCCGGCGGCCACCGGCCTCCTGATGCCGGTCGGCGCGGTCAACAAGAGCTGGTACCTGTCCTCGACCGGGGTGCCGCACCTGCCCGCGCTGTCGACCGCGCCGACGTTCGCCAACAGCGTCGCGGCGCTGGGCCGCACGCCGTCCACGCCGACCCGGTACGTCGCGGTCGGGGCCGACGCGGGCCAGCCCGCCGTCGTGCGGGTGTTCGACTTCAACACCGGCGCCGAGCGGTTCCGGCTGGACCCCTACGCCGGGTACCAGGGCGGTGTGCGGGTGGCGGTGGGCGACGTGAACGGGGACGGGTTCGAGGACATCATTACCGCCCCCGGGTTCGGTGTCGGGCCGCACGTGAAGGTGTTCGACGGGCGCACCGGGGCCGTACTGGCGAGCTTCATGGCCTACGCGCAGGGCTACCTGGGCGGGGTCAGTGTGGCGGCCGGCGATGTCGACGGCGACGGGCGCGCGGAGGTCGTCACCGGCAGCGGCCCGGGCGTCGCCCCGCACGTCAAACTGTTTAACGGGTCTGGTGCCGAGCGGCTCAGCTTCCTGGCTTACGCCCCGGGCTACCTGGGCAGTTTCTCGGTGGGCGCCGGCGACATGACCGGCGACGGGCGCGCGGAGATCATCACCGGCGCCGGGCCGGCGGCCGGGCCGCACGTGAAATCGTTCGACGGGAGCACCGGGGCCGAGCTGTCGAGCTTCATGCTGTTCGTACCGGGGTTCGTCGGCGGGGTGAGCGTCACAGCCGGAGACCTGAACGGCGACGGGTTCGACGAGCTGATCGTGGGCGCCGCGAGCGGGTCCGGCGCGCAAGTGGTGGTGCGCGACGGCCGCACCCGCACGGTGATCGACAGCGCGCCCGCCTGGTCCGACTTCCCGGGCAGCAGGGTTCGCGTCGGGTCCGCGGACATCAACCGCGACGGGTTCGACGACCTGATAGTCGGGTCCGGTCCGGGCAGCGGGCGCGTCACGATTCGCGACGGCCGCACCCGCACAGTGATCGAGGACTTCTTCGGCGTCGATCCGTTCGGCGCCGGCGGAGTGTTCGTGGGGTGACCCCTGGGGCGGCCGGCACGGCAGAGCGTACACCCGACCGCGTTGGCGCCGGTGGCGCTCGCGGCTCAGCGCGCCCGCCAGCGATACGCGGCTTGAGAGTTGGCGCGGAAGAACTTGGCGGCGGCCTTCTCCCCCTTCGCCGCGAAGTAGTCTCGCACGATCCCGACCACCGTCTCGTAGGGCGCCCCGCCTTCGGACACCGGCCAGTTGCTCCCGAAGAGCAGCCGCTCCTCACCGTAGAGCTTCCAGAGCGCGTCGAGGACGGGGGCGTACAAGGCGGCGGCGCGGGGGGCCGGCTTCTTCGCCGCCTGCTCCACGAGCGCCGACACCTTGCAGTAGACGTTCGGGTGCTTGGCGGCGGCCGCCATGCCCTCGAGCCACTTCGCGGGCGGGTCCTTGCCGTCGATTCGCAGGTTGGCGGCGTGGTTGATCACGATCCGCAGTTTCGGCACCTTCTCGGCGAGGCGGGCCACGTCGGCCGGCAGGTCCGGGCCGCCGTTCACGTCCAGCGCGAGGTCGAGTTCGACCAGCAGCTTGCACCGCTCGGCCAGGTTCCCATTCAGCCCGGACTTGAGGTCGTCGTGCGAGACGCGGACGCCGCGGAAGAGCGGGCTCTTCGCGAACCGGCGCAGGTTCTTCTCGAAGTCGTCCGCGGCCGGGTCCAGCCGCCCGACGACGCCGAGGATGAACTTCTCCTTCTCGGCGAGGTCGAGCAGCCACTGGTTGTCCTCGACCCACGGGCTGGCCTCGACCACGACCGCCCCGACGACGCCGAACGGCCCGGACAGCCGCTTGTACTCGTCCGGCAGGACCGGGCGGTAGAGCCGCTTGTCGTTCTTGCCGGGCCAGGGCACGCCCTGCGGGCGCGTCGGGTCGTAGAAGTGCGTATGCGCGTCAACGATCTCGGGCTCGGCCGCGCGCGCCGCCGAACCGGACACAAGCACCGCCGCACACACCGCCGCGTGCGCCGCCCGCCGGGTCGCCAGAGTAACGCTCACGATAAGGACACCTTCGAGGCAGGTGTGCCTGTCCGCGATCGGGTCGAACGGGTCCGGCGGGCCAGTTTCGGCGTGTCGTCGAGACTGCTCATGGTTCGTGTCCTGAGCGTGGGGCGCTCGGAACCGCCCCCGTGTCATTTCTTCCGGTCGGGCGCCACACGGGCGCGGCGGCATTCGGGCCGCTGGCGCGCACCGACCTCACGGCCGCTCCACGAGCCAGACGTTGCGGTACAGCACGCGGCGCCCGAACGCCTCGAACCAGATGGGCCCGTCCGCGGTCTCCGGGCCCTTGAAGCCGTGCGGCGTCGGGCCGTTGACCTCCAACTTGTCCACGGTCTGGTGCCCGTTCAGCTTCACCGAGACCACCGCCTTGGCCGTCTTCTTCCCCTTGTCATCGAACCGCGGCGCCTGAAACTCAATGTCGAGGGTCTGCCAGACCAGCGGGGGCAGGCACGCGTTCGGCACCTTGCTCGGGTAGGTGAACACGCTGCCGCAGACGCGCGGCGCACCGTTGCCCTTCGCGGGCGGGAACTTGGGCGCCTTGCCCTTCTCGTCGAGTAACTTGGGCCGCTGCGGGCTGGTCGCACCGGACAGGTCGAAATCGAACCCGAAGCTGTCCCCGATCGCCACCTCGTAGCGGGCGAGCATGTAGACGCCCGCGTCCGCGCGGCGCCACGGGATGTTCTGCGGCTCCCAGCCGGTCATGAACTCGACGTGCAGGGTGTAGTCGCGGAACTTCCGCTTCGTGACCGCCCCTGCCATCAGGCTCCCCTCGAACATCAGCGGCGCGGTCATCCCATCGATGTCCTTGCGCTCCTCGAACGCGTCCACGTTCGGCTTCTCGCCCCCGAAAAGTACGACCGCGCCGGCGGGCGGCTGCTTCCCCAGCGTCGCGCTCTTGCGTTCGACCCGCTTCAGCAGGAGCGTCTGATCGCCGCGCTTGAGCGTGAGGCCGTTCTCGTCGAGTGCCGCGCTGGCCCCGTCGTCACCCGGAGAACGGAACTCCACTTTCCCGCCGGACAGCGGGCCGCTCTCCAACAGGCCGTACCGGCCGCCGTCCCAGCCGGCGCCCGGGAGGCCGCCTTCCAGCACCAGCGCGTGGAACGATTTGTCCCCCCGCGCGACGACTTGAACGCCGGTCTGCTTATCGCCGTCCTTGACGACGTATTCGCCCTGCAACTTCAGTTCGGCGCCGATCGCCTGGGCATCGAACAGTTTCTTCGCAGCCGCCTCGGCCATTTTGTCCGGCGGCTGGGCCGGCGCGTCTGCGGCCAGTGCCGCGACCAGCCCGAGTGCCAAACCGGTGAGTAACCTGTTCATTGTGATTGCCCTTCGTTCCAATGGCTGTTGCATTTAACGGTGGTCATTTTTACCGAGTGCGGGCACCGACCGGGACCGGTTCTCTCGTTCGTCTCGGTTCACGCAGCGTCCGCAGGACAGTGGCGCCGCCGTTGACCTCGGCGGTCATCCCTTCACGAACGGCTGTGGCACGAACGCCCCGGCCGTGAGCGCAACCACATGAACACGAACGCTCATTTCTTATGCTGCGTCGAGACGGGCTCCGCCACCGGTCGAGCGGCTTCACCCCTGGAAAAGCCGTCCGCGGGCGCACAGGCGAGGCGTTCCCAGTTCTCGCGCCGGAAAAGCAGAGGGCTCCCCGCTACACCGGCTCCCCACGGGCGGTGGCCGGTGGGAGCGCGGTGAAAACTCCGAGCACGAGGCGCACCACCAATGGCGGGGTGCCCGGGGGCACGCCCGACCTCAGTGGTGGTGTTTGAACGCCGGGTCCTTTGGGTCACCCGCAGCGAGCATGTAGGCCAGCAAATCGAGTATCTGTTCGTTGTCCAGCGTGTTCAACAAACCGCCCGGCATGATCGACAGCTGAGAGGCGCGACGCGAGTCGATCGACTTCTTGGAGAACTTCTGCTCCTTCGCCGGCGTTCCCGTCATGATTGTCACCGTGTTCGCATCTTCGGCCACGATGACTCCGGTGCGCGAGGTCCCGTCGTCCAGTTCGAAGGTCACCTGGCGATACTTGTCTTCGATGCTCTTCGACGGCTCGAGCATTTCCTGCAGCAGCGCCTTGGCGTCGCGCTTGTACTTCTTCACGGTTTC
The DNA here is from genome assembly GCA_046086545.1 of Gemmata sp. Taxonomy (GTDB): domain Bacteria; phylum Planctomycetota; class Planctomycetia; order Gemmatales; family Gemmataceae; genus Gemmata. The sequence goes on along the minus strand of JBJSXS010000291.1, from coordinate 7,471 downwards.
GTCGACGTCCGGGCCGACAGGCCGGGCCGACCCGATGTCCAGCTTCGGTGAGTCCTTGCTCATCTGGTGGCAGTGAGCGCACCCGAGCGAGGCGAAGAGCTGTTTTCCTTCGGCGTAGTTACGGTGTTGCCCCACTCGCTTGGTATCCTCGGCGAGGTCGGCGAGCTTCCACTCCGTCACCTTGATTTCCTTTTGCGGGTTCTTCTTGAGGAACTCCTTGAGGTCGTTGGTCACGTAGAGGGTGCCGCGCATCATGCGGTGGTGGCCGGGGAACGTGCAGACGTAGGTGTACGCCCCCTCTTCCACCGGGGCCGTGAATTCGATCACCTGCTCTTGGCCGAAGTCCACCAGCTTGCTGTGCCAGAGGATGTCCGGACTTTCGGGGACGAAGCCGATGTCGAAGCCCTTGGCCCCCAGGTTGATCGCCTTCAGGCCCACGTCATCCGCCTTGCCCGGCTTCACGAGCAGCATGTTGTGCGGCATGAAGTCGTAGTTCGCGAAGGTGAGCTTCACCCGCTTGCCCGGCTTCACGGTGAGTTCCTTCACGTCGTACATCATCTTCTCCGGGATCGTGGCGACCCGGATCGTCGTGAGTGCCGGCGTGTCGCTCAGGATGCCCGACTTCTGGTTGTTGGCGAACGCCGTGTCCGCGATCACGCCGCCGCGGTAGGTCTTCTCCACGTTCACCCAGAAGTGCTGCACGGTCTTCGCGGCGATGCGCGCGTGCGGCTCCGGGGATTCCAGCAGTTGCTTGAGCAGCTCGTCGTTCCTCACGTTGTGCTGCTGGTGCAGCCAGAGCGCTTCCAGGAGGTGGTGGGCGTCCTCCTTCTTCTTCGGGTCGAACTGCTTGACCCACTCCTTCACCGCGGCGATCACGTCCTTGGTCTCGCGGCCGCTGAGCTCGATCCGCGTGCGGTGGCGGATGCCGTCGACCGGCGATTTCAGGTTGTTCAGCAGGGCGGGGACGGGTTGGCCGGCGATGGCGACCGGCTTCTGCAACGGCCGGTCGATGGCGGTCACGCGGTAGATGCGGCCGTGGACGTGGTCGCGGTTCGGATCGCGCACGTTGTGCTGCATGTGGCCGATGATGACGTTCTGCCAGTCGCCGATGTACAGCGAGCCGTCCGGGGCGAAGACGGCATCGGAGGGGCGGAAGTTCTTGTCGCCGCTCATGAGGAAGCCGCGGGACCGGTCCTGCGTCTTGGTGCCGTCCGGGTTCTCCCGCGTGACCACCAGGTCGTCCCCGGCCGGCTCGCCCCACACCGCCCCGGTCTCGGGATTGCGGGTGAGGCGGTAGTGTTTGATGCCGAGGAACCCGATCACGTTGCAGATCAGGAAGTCCCCTTGCATCGACTCGGGGAAGTGGGTGCTGCTGACCACTTCACTCGCCGTGACCGGGCGGACCTCCTTCTTCAACAGCTCGTGCATCTTGAAGCCGTTGCCCTCGGGCCGCACCTGGAACGCCCGCCCGCCGGTCCCGTCGGTGGCGTACTGGTAGCCCCAGTAATCGAACGAGGTGCCGTGCGGGTTGGGCGAGTTGGTGGCGTGCATCGAGATCGTGAACCGCCGCGGGTCGAAGCGGTACATCGCGGACGCCCCCGATTGCAGCGACGGCCCCCACGGGTGTTCGTGGTTGTGCTGCATGAACACCCCACTCTGCCAGTAGATGCCCCCGTCCGGCCCGTAGATCAGGTTGTTCGCGCCGTGGTGGGTGTCGGACGAGTCGAGCCCCTGCAGCATGACGACGCGGATGTCGGCCTTGTCATCGCCGTCCGTGTCCTTCAGGAACAGGAGTTCCGACTGGCAGGTGACGAGCACGCCGCCGTTCCAGAACTCGAAGCCGAGCGGGTTCTGCACCTTGGCGAACTCGGTGCAGCGATCGGCCACGCCGTCGCCGTCGTCGTCGTGGAGGATGATGAGCGCGTCGTTCATGGCCTTGAGCGGTTCCCACTTGGGGTAGGTCGGCCACACCGCGGCCCAGAGGCGGCCCTTGGTGTCGAACTGCAACTGCACCGGCTTGATCAGCTGCGGGAACCGCTTCTCGTCCGCGAAGACGCTGACCTTGAACCCCTTGGCGACGGTCATTTGCTTGAGGCTCTCTTCGGCACTCAGGTACTTCAGCGTGCCTTCCTTGGTCGTGTTCGAGCTCTTGCTGCCGCCGCCGACGTTCGAAACGACCGGCACGGGCTTCGGCACGTTGCTGTCGTCCACCTTCTTGTCCTTACCGGCGGCGACGGCCCACACGCGCTCGTCGCGGTTCGCGGTCATCACGTCGAGCATGAGGAGCTCGGGCTGGAGCACGTCGGCATTGGTCTGGCCGTTGACGAACTTCAGCCCGGCCCGGCTGCCCCAGATGTCGTTGCCGTCCGAGGCCCGGTAGCGGTTCCACCAGTGCAGGTCCTTGTCGAGCACCGCCCGACGCAAAGGCTCCAGTGCCGCGGCCCCCTCGACCGTCTTGCCGAGCAGCGCCCGGGTGATGACCGGGGCGAGCTGCCGGTTGCCTTCCTCGGACAGGTGGACGCCGTTGAGCGTGAGCGGCTGCTTGGCGTTGCGGTACAGCTCCAACGAGGGCTGGAACAGATCGACAAACGCGACCCCCGCCTCCTTGGCTGCGGCCTCCGTCGCACGGGTGTACGCGGCCAGCCGGGCGTTGTACGCCCGGCCGTCGGGCAGGTTGGGGTTGTGGGTGTTCTCGAACGCGATGGGGCTGAAGAGGACGATCCGCGGGAGCGCGGCCCCGTTCGGCCTGGCGGCCCGCGTCTGCTTCACGAACTCGATCAGCTGCAGCCTGTAATCGTCCGGCTTGCCGTCGAAGGACTCGTTGTACCCGAAGAACGCGAACACCACCGTGGGCTTCACCTTCTGGAGGTACGCGGGCATCGAAATCTGGCCGGGGCTGCGCGGGTACTTGTTCGGCCGGTCGCCGCTCGCGCTCATGTTGCGGAACCGCACGTTCTGATCGACGAGCTGGCTCTGCAGAAGCGTTTCCATCCATCCGTCGTGCTGCATGCGGTCGGCCAGGCCGTTCCCCAGGACGGCCACCACGTCGTCCTTTTTGAAGGCGAACGGCACCGGGTCGCGGTACTCGGCCGGCACCTCCGCCGGGCTCGTGTCCTTGGGAGCATCGCTCGGCTTCTTCGCCACCCCCGGTTTGGGGGTGTCGTTGGCCAGTTTCGCGCCGCCGCCGACCGGCTCCCCCGACCGACCGGCGTACGTGAGGTAGGTCCGCTTGCCGGTCTTCGGCTCGACTTCCATCGCCTGCGGTGCGGCGACCCCGGTAACGCGGAAGACCGCATTGCGGTCAGCGTCCAACAGCGTGAGCGTGAAGCCGTCCAGACGGCCCTCGAACCCGCTGCGGTTCCAGATGCCGATCTTTTCCACTTTCACGGACTGGCCGAGATCGAGTTCCCACCATGGGTTCTTCTCCCCGGCGTTCGTTGTGTGCGTTTGCCCCTGCTTGTTGAAGTCCGGATCCTTGTTCCCGTCGGTGGCCCGCGCCGCGACGGCGTTGCCGTTCGTACTGGATTGCGTCGCCTTGCCGGTCTTGGCGATGTTCTTTCCGTCGCTGACCACCTCGACTTCCGCCAGCGTCAGGATCCGCTTGTTCCCGGGCAGCTCGATGCGGACGAAGCGGGCCGGTTTGTCGGTCACCAGGTCGTCCGGCTTGGCGCCGGTCTCGGCCTTCGGTTGGGGTTCGGGCGCCACCTCCTTTTTGGGTGCGGCCGGGGCCGGCTCCTTCTTCACACCGGCCGGGATCGGGCTGGCCATGTCCGCGTACATCGCCGGCTTGACCCCCTTTGCGAAGCCGCCGTTGCCGAACGTGTTGGGCTTGAACGGACCGACGAGCGCGACGTTCGCGTCCGCCTTGATCGCGTCTTCGAGGCCCAGCGCCCACAGGCAGCCGTTCACGAGCATGCGGCGGTAGCCGTCGTTCAGGATGTCTTCCGGCGTGCCGTAGAGGGTGGTGAAGACGCGACCCGTGTTGCCGTTGGGGGCCTTGTAGGTGCGGGTCCATTCGGCAGGCATGGGCGGCTTGGACGCATCGGCGGGTGAATCCGGTTTCATCCCGTTGAGCGGTTGTGCCATGGTGAGGACTTCGCCATCGGTCGGCTTGCCGACGTATCCCCCGGCCTGAACCCAAACGTCCTGCACGCCGCGCAAGATCGGGTGGGCCTTCTTCTCGTCGACGAGTGTGATCCGAGTGCTCTGCTTGTGGTTCGTCCCGTAGTGGCCGACCCAGGTTTGCCCGAGCACCTGGTGCCCGAAGCCGAGGGCGTAATCCGCGGTCTTGGAGTCGAACGAGTATTTCGAGAAGGGGTCGGCCGCCTTCATTTTGAATGCGTGCGTCGCCGTCCGCAACCCAACCACGGGGCCGCCGCGGTTGAGGTACTCGTCGAAGTGCCTCATCTGTTCTTGCGGGAGGTTCTGGAACCGCAGAAACACCACCGCCAGGTTCGCCGACTTCAAGGCTTCCGTACCCGGCATGTTCGAGTTGCCGGGCACGATCTCCCCCGTCTTCGCATCCACGTTGAACAGCACCGTGCATTTGAAGCCGTGATGTTTTGCGAGGACCCGGGCGAGGGCCGGGAGCGTCTCCTCGGAGCGGTACTCGTGATCTCCGGCGAGGAAGACGATGTGCTTGCCCTTCCCGATGCCGTCGGACCCCTCGTACACCAGGGGTTGGGCGAATGCCTTCGTGGAGAGCAGCAGCATTCCCAGTGAGATCGTTGCAAGTTGGATTCGTTGCATCATGGCAAGTGCAATCCGAATGTGATGGCTCGGGAGAATTCCTTCGGCGGCCGGTCGTCGGGCGGCCCGGAAGAATGACTAGCATACACGGGAAGTGGCCTTTCGGGGCCGATTCCTTTGCGTGTTACGATGAACTCTTCTTTCGTCCGCGCAGTGTCACATCACGCCTTTGCACCCTGCTGTTCCGCTTGGAGCATAAAAAGGGGTGCCCGGGACAGCCAGCGACCGCGCGTTATACTCTGTAAAACTGCATGAGCGTGTGAGACTGGCAGAACATGTGATTGCCCGGTGTGTAGGAGCCGACGGAAGGTGCTGGCGGCGGGCGGGTCGAACTCGCGGGCCGGGACGTGGCCGTGCGTCTCGCGAAGGACCTGTGTTCGACCATCTCGTTGGCGCGGGTGCCTTGGTACCCCTGGTTCGTGCGCCTGTGGCAAAGGTGCGTTGACCGGGCGCTTTCGGTGCGGCATACGATACCAGGAAATTATGGCGCACGGCTGCGCCGCTTCCCGATGTGTTGAGCCGCAGTCCGGACCACCCAGTAGTAAGCGTAAGTGCTTCGGCTGAAAGTTCTTTCGGATCAGTAGCGGGGGTGGGAATTGAACCCACGACTCCTCGCTTATGAAGCGAGTGCTCTAACCTCTGAGCTACCCCGCCTTGGGGTTCTTTCACTCTACAGGCACAAACCGCACAGACAAGACGCCTGCTCCCGGTTCGGGGTTCACGCCGGCGCCCGGGTCGGTTGTATCGGTCAGAAAAACGGAATCGGATTCAAGGACTCTCGGGGCGGTGCCGATGTTAAGGGTACGGCTCGTCGGGCGGTTGTCCGCGTGGGGGACGCGGACCGGCGCACGGCGAGCCTCGTACACTCGCGCGACACTGGCGCACGGAGGCTCCGGACATGGTCCGCAAACTTATCTTCCGCAAGCTGTTCCTGGCGCTCATCGCTGTCGTCGCGCTGTCTGCCAACAGCGGGTGCATCCTCAACCAGTACTCCAGCGACCCCAACATCCGGATGCAGCAACTGCTGTATCAATCGGAAGACCTGCGCCAGATCCAGAACGAGTGGCGCCGGTTCTGGTTCAACGACCAGCCCAGCCACCTGACGCCCGAGCGCATCCACGGCGGCATCTACTGACGTGGCGTCCGGGTTCGTTCGGCACACCCGGGCCACCGGTCGCGGTGGCCGCGGCTCTGAACCGAACACCGAGCGCTACTTCGGAACTGCCGCAGTGCGGAGCCCGTCGCCGGCGATGCGGACGCCGAGAGCGGCGGGCTTGCCGCCGTTCGCCACCTTCACCAGCACCTCGTTCCAGCCCTCTTTTAGCTCGACCTCGAGTTTCGCCCCGGGGTCCGCGGTCGAGCCGTTCACCCACGCCCGCCACGGGTTCGCGCTCTCCACAGATACCGTAACTTTCTGGGCTCTCGGCGCCAGGACGTAGGCGCGGACGTACACCGCCGGCCCGCCCGCGGCCGCGAGCGCCGCCTTGAGGTCGAACTTGCCGTCCGGGGCCGCCGCCAGCGGCTGCCACTTGTTCGCCGCGATGGTGTCCGGCGAGACGCCCTTCACGTCCGCCGGGAACGGCCCCGCGACGCTCGCCTCCGCCACGAAGCCCCGCAGCGACTCCTGCTCGGTCCGGCTCTTGAGGAACGCCAGCAGGTCGATGAACTGGTCGAACGTGATCTGCGACACCACGTTGTCCGGCATCAGCGAGACCTTGCTCGGGGCCAGCGACTCCACGTCCTCTTTCGCCACCCGGATGTCGCGCCCGTTGGCGTCGCGGATCACGACCTCCTTCGCGTCGTCCTTGATCCGCAGCCCGGTGTACGTCTTCGTGTCGGTGGTCACCAGGCGGTACGTCTGGAAACCCTCCTTGATCTCCTTGCTCGGGTCCACGATCGCTTCGAGAATCTTCTCGACGGTCATCGTCTCCCACAGGCGCGACAGGTCCGGGCCGACCGCGCCGCCCACGCCCTCCATCTTGTGGCACGTCGCGCACGCGAGCAGTTTCGTGTTCAGGTACAGCTCCTTGCCCTTCTTCGGGTCGCCCTTCGTGTTCACCTGCACGCGAATCTTGTCCACCTGCCCGGGCTCGAGCGAGAGCAGCAGCCCGCCGCGGAGCACGTCCGCGCGGAGCTTCGCGAACGACGGGTCGTCGGCGAACTTGTTGAGCGCGTCGTTGACCTGCGGGAAGAACTCGCGCGGCAGCTTCTTGGCCACGAACCGCTCGCCGATGAGCTTGGCGCCGGGCTTGGTGGCCGCGAGCACCGCGACCGCTTCCGTGAGCAGCGCGGGGTCGGCCTGGTCGAGCAGCGGCTCGGCGACCGCGCGGGCGGTGGCCACGTCCAGCGCCGCGAGCGTTCGCAGCGCCTCCGCCTTCACCACCGCCGGGTGCCGGCCGCGCAGGAGCTCGGTGATGGCGCCGGTCGCGGTCTTGTCGCCCAGCACGCGCAGCGCCTTCACCGCGGCGATGCGCTCCTGCTGCGTGCGGCCGGAGTCCGCGACGAGCTCGATCAGCTTCGGGGCCGCGTCCCTGATGCGCGCCCCCTCGATGGCGTAGATCGCCGTGAGCCGCGTCATCTCGTCGTCCTTCGCGAGCAGCTCCAGCACCAGGCGCGCGGCCCGCGGCGCGAGCGCGTCGCCGCTCGCGGTGAACACGTCCACCGCGGCCAGCAGCACGCCCGCCGGCTCGTTGGGCCGCTTCGCCAGGTACTCCGCGAGCGG
>JBJSXS010000290.1:0-2147 GCA_046086545.1 Gemmata sp. | reverse complement strand
GGACTTCGTGTCGCCCGCCGCGTGCGCGGCCAGTTGACTGAGGAGCGGCGCGAGGAGCGCCGCACCGGTGCCGGCACAGGCGAGTTTCAGCATCTCACGACGAGTGGTTTCGGTATTCACAGTAGTTCTCGTTGGAGTTCGTTGTGTTCGACACCAATGTCGGGCGGGAACTTCACTTCACACCGCGATAAAGAAACGAATCGCTCGTCAGGAGCGACACGGCCAGCGCCTTGAAGCTGCCGCCGCTCGTGAGGTACGCCCGGTCGGCGTCCTGGAGCGTTCGGGCGTCGGAAAGGGTTTCGTTGCGGCCGAGGAAGTAGCGAAAGGCGTGGCGCACGAACACCTGACGGGCCACGTCCGAGTTCGCGATCTTCTTCACCAGCTCACGAGGATCCTTCACCGGGCCGTCGAGTTTGGGATCGCCGCTGTCGGCGATCGTTCCCGTCGCGACCAGCGTGGCATCGCGGTACACCGGGCCGAGCGGCTTGCCCTTCTTGTCCACGTTCTTCGCGGTGGCTTCCACGTCGAGGACCGGCTCGGCGGTGCGGAACCGGCCGTAGTGGTCGAACTGCTCGAACGGCAGCCCGAGTTCGTCCATCCGCTGGTGGCACTTCCAGCACGAAGCGTCGCGGGTCACGGTGAGCCGGTCGCGGAACGTGCGGTGCGGGTCGTCGGGCACCTGCGCGACCACCCCGATGGGCAGGTCCGGCACGTTCCCACCGAGCAGCCGCTCGCGCACCCAGCGCCCGCGGCGGACCGGGTCGTTGTCGAGGTTGGTGCTCCACGCCACCAGCCAGCTCGGCTGCATCAGGATTCCCAGCCGCGTGTTCTCCGGCAGCGAGACGGGTTGTTCCGGCTCCCACTTCTCGATCCCGTACACGGACTCGACACCCTTCTGCCCCTTGTTGTTGGTCGGGTGCAGTACGACGGCCGGCTTCGGCTCCTCGATCCCCCCCTTCTGCTTGTTCTTGGCGGTGGTGTAGTTGACGAACGACTTGGGGGTGGTGAGCAGTTCGCGGAACACGTCCTTGTCGGCGGCAAGGATGTGAAGCACGAGCCGGTCGGTGTCGGAAACCAGTTGTCCCGGCTGGTGAACGAAGTCCCTGGGCTTGTCCTTGAAGACGTTCGTCGCGTTGCCGTACTCGAAGTACTCGCGGAAGAACCGCAGGACGCGGGTGCGGTCGCTCTCCCGCGGCGAGTCGAGCAGCCGGCGGACGTGAACGGCGACCTGTTCCGTCGTCGTCAGTTCTCCCTTCGCCGCGGCAGTCATCAGGGCGGGGTCGCGCCGGTCGCCGAGGGCGAGGCTGACGGCGACGGCGAGTTCCTCCGGCGCGAGCATCTTCCGGTCGGGGCCGTCGGACTTCCCTCGTCCGAGCTCGGAGCGATACATGGCGTCGGTCTTCAGCAGCACCGCCTGGAGCATCGTCCGAGCGGCACCCGGCCGGTCACCGGCCCTCGCGCACTTCTCGTAGAGGCCGAGAAACCGCTTCAGTTCGTCCGCGGTCGCCCGCCGGCCGAGCGCCATCTGGAACTGCGCCTGGATCGCGGCCTCGAGCTGCGCCGGGGCCGGCTCGCTCTTCGTATCCAGGAGCGCGAGGAACTCGCGCACCGAGCCGTTCTTGCCTTGCACCTTGCCGTCTTTCACCTCGTGCGCGGTTTGTAGCTCGACAATGGCCTCGGCGTTGCGGATGAGGATTTCGGTACTCGGTTCGTCGATGGTGTACAGGCCGGCGAAGTCCTTGATGCCGCGTTCGGGGGCAAGGGTGAACGGCTGCACCAGCCCGGCGATCTTCCCGCGCCCGACCTCCTGAACGAACCCCATGTAACCCTCGGGGCTGAGCCGCCACACGCGCGGGGCGGCCGCCTCGACAGCGGTCGCGGGCTTGCCGAAGAGCAACTCGTGCGGGATCAGGTTCCCCTGGTTGGGCAACTTCGCAGCGTGACCGCCGGTCTTTTCGATCACCCACGCGACCACCGCGCGCGACGCCGCAGGGTCCGGCCTGGCCTGCTTCGCGGGCGGCATCAGACCATCGCGGATCTGATCGCGGACCGCCGCCCACCGTTCGACGTCCTTCGCGGGATCGGCCGGGAGGTCGTCGAGGCGAACGCCGCCGGACGGCTTCTCCGGCCCGTGGCACTTCACGCAG
>JBJSXS010000289.1:0-2756 GCA_046086545.1 Gemmata sp. | reverse complement strand
GTCAAAGAGGATCGCCCCGTTCACCGTGGGAATGCCCATGCGGTTCCCGTAGTCGCGTACGCCCGCCACAACGCCCTTCATCACGCGCCGCGGGTGCAGCACACCGGCGGGCAGTTGCTCGGGGGGGAAATCCGGCGGCGCGAAGCAGAACACGTCGGTGTTGCACACCGGCTTCGCGCCCAGCCCGGTGCCGAGCAGGTCGCGGATCACGCCACCCAACCCGGTGTTCGCCCCGCCGTACGGTTCGATGGCCGAGGGGTGGTTGTGCGTCTCGACCTTGATCGCGATGTGAAACGTGTCGTCGAACTTCACTACGCCCGCGTTGTCGCTGAACACGCTCACGCACCAGTCGGCGGCGCCGAGGCCCGCGCGGATCGTTTGGGTGGCCCCGAATACCGTCTCCTTCAGCAAGTTCGTGTAGGTCCGCTTCTCGCCGGTGCCGCGGTCCGTGAAGTGGATCGTGCCCTTCAGCGTCTTGTGCGAACAGTGCTCGGACCACGTCTGGGCTATGGTTTCCAGTTCCGCGTCGGTCGGCTCGCGGTTCAACTCGCGGAAGTGCGATTGCACCACCTTCATCTCGTCGAGCGAGAGCGCGAGCGTGTTCTCCTTGCTCAACTTGATCAGCGCGGCGTCATTGAGGTCGCGCACGCGCACCGTGAGCAGTTTGAAGCGGTACGGCGAGCCGAACGCGAGGTGATCCGCCTTCACCGGACCGACCACGATTTGCTCGATGGCGTCGTTCGCCAGCACCTTGCGGAACAGAACGTCGCGGTCCGGCGCGGGCAGTTCCGGCGGCCCGTAGTAGCGCTTGAATGTGCGCACCGCGGTCGCCGGGATGCCGAGCAGTTTGAGCGTGTCGAGCACCGTCTGCGCGACGGGATCCATCACCCCGGGCTTGAGCAGCACGGTGTAGGCGTGCGCGGTGCGCGCACCGGCCGGGGCGAACTCGGCGCTCTCCACGAGCGGGTCGGCCAGAACCTGACCCGCCAGAACCGCGCGGTCCGCCTCGCTCAGGTCGCCCTCCAGCAGGAACCCGCGGGCGCTGGCTGCAATGAGGTCGCCGCCGCGGTCGGCGTGGGTGAGCAGGTCGAACTCGTCGCACACCCGGTCCCGCTCGCCGTCCCGCCCGAGCGGTCGGATTTCAAGTTCCCAGAGCATCGCGTACCTGTTTCCCTTCGGTGAGCCACTGCATCAGCCCGGCGCGGTCGCCGGCGTCGAGCAGTGTGCGGAATGCAGAAAGGCGTTCGGAGAACGAATCGACCGCGGCCAGCACCGCGTCGCGGTTGGCCAGGAAGATCGCGGCCCACAGCGCGGGGTCGCCGGCGGCGATGCGCGTCACGTCGCGGAACCCGCCGGCGGACAGTCGCAGCCACTCTTCCGGGGTCGCGCCCGCGGCCGCGCTGGCGACCGCGTGCGGCAGGTGGCTGGTCACCGCCAGCACGCGGTCGTGCTCGTCGGCGTTCATCAGGGTGACGCGTGACCCGAGCGCCTCCCAGAACCGGCCGACCGCGACCGTGCGCTCCCAAGCGGTGCTGGAGTTGCTCACCACCACGACCGTCACGCGGTTGACGAACAGGTCCGCGCGGGCGTGTTCCGGCCCGGCCTTTTCGGACCCCGCGAGCGGGTGGGCCGGCACGAACTCGATGCCCGCGGGCAACCTCCCCTGCACGTCCGCGACGATGCGGCGTTTCGTGCTGCCCGCGTCGGTGAACAGCGTGCCCGGCCCCGCGTGCGGGGCGGCAGCGAGGACCACCTCTGCGACTCGGTCCACCGGGGTGCAGACCACGACCAGCTCCGAGCCGCGCACGCCGTCCGCGAGGTCGGTCGTCCCGCCGTCTACCGCACCGACCGCCACGGCCCTGGCGAGAACGCCCTCGTCGCGATCGACGCCGACCAGGCGGGCCGCGGCCCCGCGCGCCTTGGCCGCGAGACCGACGGACCCGCCGATCAGTCCGACTCCGACAATCGTGACCTGCTCGAACAGCATTCCGAGATTATAAGGAGCCGGACCGGAAGAAACCGCTTGCCGGCGGCCGCCGGGGTGAGAGATAACAGGGGTATGGCTCGCGCACCCGCTACCACGCCAAACGCTCGACTGTCCCGGCGCGACTGGCTCCGGATAGGCGTGCCCGCGGCCCTCGGGCTGGGGCCGCCCCGCGCTCAGGGGAGGTCGAAGCCCGGTACAACGCCTGGGTTCGGGCGCGCGAAGTCGGTCGTCGTGATCTTTACGAGCGGCGGGCAGAGCCAACTCGACACCTGGGACCCGAAGCCGAACGCGCCAGAAGAAGTGCGGGGGGCCTTCGGCGCCATCCAGACGCGCAGCACCGAGCTGCGCGTCTGTGCGCACCTGCCGCGAATGGCCGCACTCGCAGACAAGTACGCGCTGATCCGGACGATGACCCACGACGACCTCGACCACGGGTCCGCGTGCTACCTCGCGCTCACGGGGCAGTTCCACCCGCGGAAGTCGTCGAACCCTCCGCCTAAACCGACCGACTTCCCCGCACTCGGCGCGGCGCTAAAGAAACTCCGCCCCGCGACCAACTTCCCGCACACCGCGGTTCATGTGAACGGCCCGCTGCTCGCGCCGAAAGAGGTGTCCCCCGGGCAGTACGGCGGGTTTCTGGGCCGCGCGTACGAGCCGACCGAACTGGGTAACGTCACCGGCACCGACCGCCTCGTCGAGTCGCTCAGCCTGCCCACCGACGTGCCGCCCGCGCGCCTGAAGACCCGCCACGACCTGCTCGCGCGGCTCG
>JBJSXS010000288.1:0-2243 GCA_046086545.1 Gemmata sp. | reverse complement strand
GCGTACCACACCGCCGGCACCTGCTCGGCCAACTGCCGGACTCGGTCCCGATCGGCTTCCCCCAACGGCCGGGGTTGGGTTCGGTTGAAGCGCTCGAACTCCGACTCCAGCCGCACCACGTCCCGGAGCAACTCGTCCCAGCGCTGCTCCAGGGTGCGGGCCACCAACCGGTTCTCCGGCTCACAGGCGTGGTACTGTCGGGCGGCCCGGTCCGCCTCGTACCGCGCCCGCTCGACCCGCTGCTCCCAGTGCCGGGTCAGTTGCCGGCGCTGCTCCGCGACGGCGTCCGAGGCCGTCAGGCTCGCATCGAGAGCCGCCGGTTGCAACGCCGACAGGATCTGTCCGGCCACCCACGCCTCGACTTCGGCCGCCGGGGTCGATTGACACACCGGCAGCCCGTAGTCGGACCGCAGCGTGCTGCACACGTACGACGGCCGTCCCGTCCGGGTGTACCGGACGTACATCCTCTTCCCACATCGCCCGCACCGGACCACGCCGGCCAGCAGAGCCGGTCCATCTCGAACCGCCCCGGCCGACCCCGCACGCGACCGGTTCGCGGCGAGCCGCTGTTGGTTCGCCTCGAACTGGTCCCAGGTGATGTACGCCGGGAACCGATCCTTGAGGAACACCAGGCAGTCTTCGGCCGCCAGCCCGCTGCCCCGACCGCTCTTCGGGTGGCCCGCCGCCTGCCGTCGCGAATCGGTCGGCCGGTGCCCGTAGCGGTACGCGCCGGCGTACATCGGGTGACGCAAGATCTGGCGAACCGTTTCCCGGCCCGGCTGGCGCCAGTCCAACTGCCCGCGGTTCGCGCCGGCCTGCGACCGTACCGGCAGCCGGATGCCGTTGGCGATCAGGTGGCGGAGTACCGCGTGGACCGTGCCCTGCCGGTCGAACTGGTCGAAGATAAGCCGGATGACGCCCTGAGCCTGCTCGTCGGGGTCCAACGTCACCGGCCCGGACGCGGGCTTGAGGTAACCGACCGGAACGGACATGACCAGTTCGCCCCGACGAGCCTTGTTCAGTTTGCCCGGGTACATCCGCTCCTTGAGGACGTGCAGCTCCGCCTCGTTCATCATCCCGTGCAACCCGAGCAAGAGGCGGTCCGAATGATCGGTCGGATCGAACACGCCGTCGGCGTCGGCCAACAAGACGCCGAACCGGGCGCACAACTCCAGCAACTGGTGCCAGTCCTTGCACGAGCGGGCCAGCCGACTCATCTCCAGACCGAGGATCAGGCCGATGTGGTCGAGAGCGACTTCGGCCAGCAGGCGTTGGAACCCGAGCCGGCCCTCGATCGACTGGCCGCTCTTACCCAGGTCGTCGTCGATGGTGGTGACCCGCTCGCGCGCCCACCCGAGCGCGACGGCCCGGTCGGCGAGTGCGTACTGTCGCGCGGTCGATTCTTGGTGGTCGGCGACCTGTTGCGGGGTGGATTGCCGGACGTAGACGATCGCCCCGCGGTCGAGGTGCCACGGCTTGAGCTTGGGAGAGGGCGGGAGGTTACGCGGGGTGATCATGACGCCCCTCCCGCGGTGCCGCTGCGGTCAGGATCGGTCGCGCGAGAAGATCGGCGAGGAGCCGCTGAAGTTGTCGCCGACGCTCGGGCGGGAGTTGTGCCCAGACCTCCGCGGGCGGGGTCGGCGACGGGTGGGCTATCGACGGGGGGGAGCAGGGACGGTGTCGGTGTCGGGCATGGGTTGCCTCCGTGGCCGCGGTGCTGATCGCACCATGCGGCCAGCGCCAGAAGAGCCTCGGGTGCGATGGTAACCGGTCCCTCCGGCATCGCACAAGTTGTTGCTTCACCAGTTGTCTGGCTGGGCGTTCTCGATGCCCCAGTGGTTCCGGATGTACCCCGCCAGCACCGCCGCGCTCGCACGCGAGGTGGTGATGTAATAGTGGCGCGTGCCCACGTTCTTCTGGCCCGTCGTCCAGCGCGCCGACACCCGCCCAACCGCCCGGCGGCCTTCGGGGTCGTGAGCCACGGTCACGTACCGCTTCTCCTCGCGCCCGTGGCCCGCGCCCATCTGGCCGGTCATGTCGCACCCCCCGAACTCTTCATACCCGGCTTGCGCGAACACGTCCGCGACCTGGGCATCACGCTGGACAAGGTCGTGAACGACCAGGCCGATGAGCGACCGGAGTAGCGGCTTCGTGCCGGCGGGGGGATACAAAGCCGCGACCGTCAGGGGGGCCCGTTGCGGCGGGCGCCCCTGACGGTCGCGGCTGTGACAGCGGGCCCGCCC
>JBJSXS010000287.1:0-2090 GCA_046086545.1 Gemmata sp. | reverse complement strand
CGTTCCGCGCCGGCTCGATGCCGAGCACCCGCACGCCCGCCGCCTGATAGTTCTTCAGCAGGTACCCGTCGTTGCTGGCGGCCTCCACGACGAGGCTGTCGCGGCTCAACTTTTCCGCCAGAATGAGGTCGCGGGCGAGTTCGGCCGCGTGCCGCAGCATCGTGTCGGAGAACGACGAGAAGTACACGTAGTCGCGGAACAGGTCGTCCGCCGGCACCGCGGTCGTGATCTGCACCAGCGCGCACCGCGGGCACACCGCGAGGTCGAGCGGGAAGGTGGGCTCCGGCGCGCCCACCTGTGCCTCGGTGCGGAGCGAGTTCGCGAGCGGGGTGCGGCCGAGCGACAGTACCGGCGCCAGCGGCGCCGCCCCGCACGAGCGGCAAGAAGGGGTGGTGGTCACGCGGCGCTCCTCAGCCCCAGGAAGTTCCGATACCACGGCACCGTCCGGCTCAGCCCCTCTTCGAGCGTGAACAGCGGCTCCCAACCGAGCCGCCCGCGGGCCTTGGCCGCACTCAACGATTGGTGCTTGATCTCGTTACTCGCCTCGTTGCGCACGTCCGGGGTCAGGCGCGAGCCGAGCGCGTCGAGCAGCTTGTGAACCAGTTCCAGAACGGTGACCTGTGTCTCGTTCGAGAAGTTGAACGCCTCGCCCCACAAGGTCGGGTCGCCCGCCAGCTTCTCCGCGAGCATCAGGTACGCGGCGGCCCCGTCCTCGACGTAGAAGTAATCGCGCACGTGTGTCCCGTCGGACCGAATCACCGGGCGCTCGCCGCGCAGCACCGAGCGGACCGTGCCGGGGACGATGCGGTTCCAGTTCAGGTCGCCGGGCCCGTAGAAGTTGCCGCACCTGGTGATCGCGACCGGCAGGCCGTACGTCGAGGCGTACGCCTGGGCGATGAGGTCCGCGCACGACTTGCTCACGTCGTAGGGGTGCCGCCCCCTGAGCGGGGTGTCCTCGTCGTAGGGCAGTTTGTCAGCGTCGCCGTAGGCCTTGTCGGACGACGCGAGCACGATCTGCTTGACCCTCGGGCTGCGGCGGCACGCTTCCAGCAGCGCCCACGTGCCCTGGATGTTGCTCTCGAACGTGGCCACCGGGTTCCGGTTCGCGACCGGCACCAGGGTCTGCGCCGCGAGGTGAATGACGGTGTCGACCTCGTACTCGCCGCACACCCGCTCCAGGAGCGCCTGCGAGCACACGTCGCCGCGAACGACCTTAACCTGCTTCGACAGGCCGCTGCGCTCGAACTCGCTGTCGGGCGCCCAGTCGCGCACGAGGCACACGACGTCCGCCTGCGCGCGGAGGAGCCGGCGCACGACCCAGCCCCCCACGAGCCCGGTCGCGCCGGTCACCAGCGTCGGTCGGTCCAGCCAGAACCCACTCATGCGTTCGTCCCCTCGCCGAGCCGCAAGCGGCTCGTCACGCGGCCTTCCACGGGGCGCGGCCTTCCTGCCACAGCGCTTCCAGCTGGCGCTTGTCGCGCAGCGTGTCCATGCACTGCCAGAACCTGTCGTGCCGGTAAGCGGCCAGCTGGCCCTCCTGGACCAGCCGCGGCAGCACGTCGTTCTCGAAGCTGTCGCCGTCGCCGCCGATGTAGTCGAGCACCTTCGGCTCCAGCACGAAGAACCCGCCGTTGATCCACCCCTCACCGGTCTGCGGCTTCTCGGTGAAGGCGCGCACCAGGTCGCCGTCGAACTCCAGCCCGCCGAACCGCGCCGGGGGCCGCACGGCGGTCACGGTCGCGAGCTTGCCGGTTTCGCGGTGGAACCGGAGCAGCGCGCGCACGTCCACGTCGCTCACCCCGTCGCCGTACGTGAGCATGAACGTCTCGCCGCTCACCCACGGGGCGGTCCGCTTGACGCGCCCGCCGGTGTTGGTGTCCAGGCCGGTGTCCACGAGGTGTACGGTCCAGTCCACGCCCGCGCTCTCGTGCCGCGTGACGTTTCCCTGCGCCAGATTCACCGATAGGCTGCCCAGGTACCGCGAGTACTCGACGAAGAACCGCTTGACCACGTCGCTCTTGTACCCGAGGGCGACCACGAACTCGGTCACCCAGTGGGCCGCGTAATGGCTCATGATGTGCCAGAGGATC
>JBJSXS010000286.1:0-3260 GCA_046086545.1 Gemmata sp. | reverse complement strand
GTTTACATTCACCGACGAGTTTACTTGAGTTCCTTGATCCGAATCTTGCGGTACTCCATCTGCCCGCGGTCGGCTTCGAGCCCGATGGGCCCGGTCGCGGGCACCTTCATCTTGTCGTTCAGCACCTCGCCGTTGCAGCTGCAGTGCGCGACTTCGCCCTTCACGACAACCACGATCTCGTTCCAGTCCTGAGCCTTGTACTTCTTCAGATCCTTGTACGGTCCGGCAACGAGGTAGTCGCGCACCTGCAACTGCGGGCCGCGCAGGAACAGCCCGCTGTCCGCGTTCTTCTCGGCGCGGAACTCAAGGCGCAGTTCAAAATCCTTCGGAAACTTCGCGGACGTCCACAGTTGCTTGATGCCGGTCCCGGCGTTCACGACGAGGGTGCCGTCCTTAGCGGTGTAACGCTTGTCGGACGCTTCCGTCTTGCCGTCGAAGGACTCGAACATGTCCTTCGACTGGTAGCCCCACCCGGTGAGGTCTTTCCCGTTGAACAGTGCGGTGAACCCCTCGTCCTTTTCCTTCGCGGCGGCCGCTCGCGTCCCTGGACCGGCCAGCACGCACGCGGTCAGGAACCCGAGACACATTGCCATCAGGCGGTACTTCATCGGTCGCACTCCTGGAAAGGTCACTTGGCCTTCACATCAAAGCAGAACAGAAGCTCTTGGTCGCGGAGAAACAGGTTCCCGTTGGCAACGACCGGCGGGGTCCAGACCTTGCCCTGCGGCTGGCGCTGCGTGGACGCCTTCGGGATCTTGAACCGCCCCGTCTCTTTCCAGGCGAGGGGCGACGCTTCGATGAGCGCCGCGGTGCCGTCTGCTTCGGAGTAGAGGTACAAGTGGCCGTCTGCGCAGGTGAGCGCACCTGAGGGGAGCTTGCGCTCGGCCCACACCACCTCGCCGCTCTTGAAGTCGAGGCCGGTCCATGCGTTGCCAAAGCCGTACAGGTGCTTGCCGACCAGTACAACGTTGCCGTGGTGGTTCAGCAGGTTCTTGTTGCTGTACACCTCGGACACCTTGAAGGCCTCGCCGACTTTTTCGACCCGCACCAACTCCGACGCACCGTTACCGGCGGCAACGGTTGTGAAGATGTGGCCCTCCGCGATGATCGGCGTGTTAATCACCTCGGTGCCGTAAGGTTGCTTGCGCTTGTGCGTCCACAGCAACTTGCCGTCCTTCGCCGCAACGCCAGCGAGACCCTGATTCGTGAGAATCACGTACTGCTTCACCCCGCCAAAATCGGCCGGCATCGGTGATGTGTAAGCGGCTTGGTCGGTCAACTCCGTGCTGCGCCAGACCGGCTTGCCGGTCTTCCTGTCGAGCGCCGCTAGCGTGCCCGAGGGGCCGCCAACGGCGACAATCAGGTTGCCGCCGTCAACGAGCGGCGCTCCGGTGAAGCCCCAGCCGAGATTCTTCGGCCCGCCGCCGATGGGGTTCACCTGGCCCTCGAAGTCTTTCGGCAGGTTCGCGCGCCACTTCTCTTTGCCGGTTGTGTCAGCGCAGATCAGGTCGCCGTTGCCGCCGAGCGCGTAGATCAGGCCATCGGCCACGGTGGGCGCCGCGCTCGGGCCAGCGCTCCAACTGTTTCGAGGGAACCGGAACGTGGGGCCGATCTTTGCGGCCCAAGCCTCTTTCACCGCGCCGTCCTTCGTGGTCTTGAGGTCGAGAGCGATGAGGAACTCATGGTCTTCTCGCCCGCCGGTGACGTACACGCGGTCGCCCACGACCGCGGGCGGCGAGTAGCCCACGCCCGCGCCGTCATAAATCCACAGCAGGGGCGGCCCGGCCTTCGGCCACACCTTGAGCAAGCCGGTTTCGGCGGACAAGTCGTCGCGGTTCGGACCACGGTACTGCGGCCAGTCGGCGGCCGCGAGCGCCCCGGCGCTGAACCCGAGGAGTGCGAGTAGAGGTCGCATGGTTTGCTCGTTTCGGGGCGAACGATCACTTTTGCCGCTGCTGCCACGCGAGGCCGGGCGCGTCCACGCGGAACGTGACCACGCGGTTGAACTCCACCTCGGTCACGTACGCGGTGCGCCCGTCCGGGCCGCCGAAGCAGATGTTGCTCGGCGACTTGCCGAGTACGCTGATCTCCTTCAGCACCTTCCCCTCGGGGGACAACTTCACGACGGTGCCCGCACCGTAGCGGGTGATGTACAGGTTGCCGTCGGCGTCGCACCGCATTCCGTCGAAGCCGTGGTCCTCGAACTTCTTCAGCAACTTCTTCTCGCCCAGGGTGCCGTCGGCATTGATCGGGAACGCCCACACGTTTCGCTGCACGCTCTCGTTGACGTACAGCGTCTTCCCGTCTGGGGACACTTCGATGCCGTTCGCGGTGCCCATGTCCGTAGCGAGCTTCGAAACTTTTCCATCGGCGCCGATCTTCCACAGCTGACCCGTCCCCTTCGCCCAGTTTGGGTCGCTCGCGTACAGCGTGCCGTCCGGCGCGATGGCGAGGTCGTTCGGTTGGTTCATGCTCGGTTCGTGTGCGAACACGTCGATCTTTTTCGTCTTCGGGTCGATGCGCAACACGTTGTGCCCGGTGTAGTCGGCCACGTACATGAGCCCCTTCTTGTCGAACACGATGCCGTTGCCGATGCTCCCCTGGGGCAACTCGACGAACACTTCGATCTTCCCGTCCGGCGTGATGCGCGCGATGTCGCCGTTCTTCTTCGGCCCTTTGCCGTTGAGTTTCAGGTTCACGACGTACAGGTTGCCCTCGCTGTCGCACGCCGGGCCTTCGATCCCCGGGGTGAAGCTGTTCTTCTCGGTGAGCGGCTTCGAGGTAAACACCTGGGCCTTGTCGTCGGCGCGGGCCGCGATTGCGCCGAACGCGAGTGCGAGTACGGCGAGCAACAGGGAAAATCGCATCATGTTGGGTGCTTGGTGTGGGTGTGTGGGAACTGGGATTTTCGGCGCCGCGCGCGCGAAACGCAAGCGCCATCACGGCGAACCGGCTGCCCTCAACTCTTCGGCCGCGATCTCGCGCATGCGGTACTTCTGCACCTTGCCGGTGACCGTGAGCGGGAACGCGTTCACGAACTTCCAGTGCCGCGGGATCTTGTATGTGGCGATGCGGCCGTGACACGCGGCGCGCAGGCCGCCGGCGGTGAGCGACACCCCGGGCGCGGGCCGCACCCAGGCCATCACCTCCTCGCCGTACTTCGGGCACGGCACGCCGATCACCTGCGCCTCCGCGACCCCCGGGAGGGTGTGAAGGAACTCCTCCACTTCGCGCGGGTACACGTTCTCGCCGCCGCGGAT
>JBJSXS010000285.1:0-3921 GCA_046086545.1 Gemmata sp. | reverse complement strand
ACCGCGCCGTTCACGTGCGGGACCTGCACGCGACCGTGCTGCACCTGCTCGGCATCGATCACGAGAAGCTGTCGGTGAAGTACCAGGGCCTCGACGCCAAGCTCACCGGCGTTGAGCCGGCGCGCGTGGTGAAGGAGCTCCTTGTGTAGCGCCCCGCGCGAGTTCGGAACAGCTGTGGCCCGTGCGCGAGCCGTCGCGCGGGCCGTGTCCTTCGGGTGCTCGCGTAGCTCAGCGGCACAGCGCAAAAGCCCGTACAGCACAGCGTGCGGGCGACAGCCCAAGTTGAACGGTTTTCTGCACCAAAGACAGAGTCCGCGCGGTTCGAGCCCGCGCCGCGAGCGCCCGGTCGGCCGAACGGGGCAAGGTCACCTGTGTCAAATGGGCGGGCACGGTTCCCGGTGCGGTCTCATAAGCCGCGCCCGGTGGTTCGGCTCCACCCGCCCGAATTCCGCTCTCGCACCTTGCCGCTCGGGCGACGCGCCACCGGGCGGTTGGTGCAACACTTTGTAGAAGAGGCTGCAATCAGATTGCCGGGGCCCCGCTCAGGTGCAGTGCAACCGGCCGCCGTCGGCCGGGAGGCTCGCGCCCGAGATGTACCCGGCGGCGGGCGACGCGAGGAACGCGATCACCTCACCGATTTCGCCCGGCTCCGCGAATCGCCCGAGCGGGATCTCCGCGCGCATCGCGGCCGCCACGATTTCCGGCGAAGACGCGACCGCCTTGCGCTGGATGATGGCTTCGAGGCGCGCGGTTCGCGTCGCGCCCGGCAGCACGTTGTTCACGGTCACGCCGAACTTGCCCACCTCGCGCGACAGCGTCTTGGACCAAGCCGCCACCGCGCCCCGAACGGTGTTCGACACCCCCAGGCCCACGATCGGCTCGCGCACGCTCGTGGAGATCACGTTCACGATGCGCCCGTACCCCTGCGCCCTCATCGCCGGGAGCACCCACTGCACCAACAGGTGGGCGGCAAAGAGGTGCTGCCGGAACGCGGCGAGGAACTGCTCGGGCGCGGCATCGAGTACCGGCCCAGGCGGCGGGCCGCCACCGTTGTTCACCAGGATCGCGAAGTGCGGCGCGGCCGCGAGCTGCTGCTCCAGCGCGTGAACCAGGTCCTCGATCCGCTCCAGGTCGGCCCGGAGGTAGGCGAAGCCGTCTTCGGTCGGCGGCGCGGACCGCGCCACCACGGTGACGCTCGCGCCGCGGGCCTTCAGCGCGCGGGCCGCCGCGAGCCCGATGCCTTGAGAGCCGCCGCACACCAGAGCAGATTTGCCAGACAGGTCGTTCATTCGGAGTCCAGCCGTTGGGCGCGGGCGCCGCTCGCGAAAGATCATCCTACACGGCGGCCCGCGACTATGTTACCGTGTGCCGAACTTCCGGAGGCACACACGTGCGAACTCTTCTCCTCCCGCTCGCCGCGCTCATCGGCCTCGCACCGGTCCGGGCCGCGGCCGACGACCCGGTCGCACCCAAAGAGTCGACCGCGCTGTTCAACGGCAAAGACCTGACCGGCCTCACGACGTGGCTCAAGGACTCGAAGCGCGAAGACCCGAAGAGGGTGTTTCGCGTGACCGAAGGCAACCTGCACATCACCGGCGACGGGTTCGGCTACCTCGCGACCGAGAGGGCGTACAAGGACTACCGCGTCGTGGTGGAGTACAAGTGGGGCAAGAAGACCGACGGCGGGAAGCACGTCCGCAACTCGGGCCTGCTGCTGCACGCCAGCGGCCCCGACGGCGGCGCGAACGGCACCTGGATGTCGTGCATCGAGTGCCAGCTGGCGCAGGGGTGCTGCGGCGACCTCATTGCGATTCGCGGCAAGGACGAGCAGGGCAAGGTGATCCCGGTGCAACTGACGAGCGACGTCGCGCTCGGCCCCGACAAGCGCCCGCGGTGGAAGGAGGGCGGCGAGAAGACCGTGTTCACCGGCCGGCAACTGTGGTGGAACAAGCACGAGGCCGGGTTCGCGGAGCTGCTCGACACCTACGGCAAGGACGACGTGGAGAGCAAGACCGGGGAGTGGACGAAGGTCGAGTGCGTCTGTGACGGAGCGAAGCTCACGGTGTTCGTGAACGGCACGAAGGTGAACCACGCTTACGACGTGACCCCGGCCGCGGGAAAGATCCTGCTGCAGAGCGAGGGCTTCGAGCTGTACGTCCGCAAGTTCGAAATCCAACCGCTGAAGAAGTGACGCGGCCGCAGCAACCGCGCGAGGCGGGGCGCGCTGAGCCACTTTTGCTGCGAAATCGAAGTTGCCGCCGCTGCGGACCTTCAGCACGGTGGCGGCTTCGTCCGCGCCGACCGCGCACTCGTCCCGGCCCTCGAAGCAGACACGACGCGCGGCTCGCGGCAGGGCCGCCCTTTGTCCGCGAGCGCCCGCGCGAGGAGCGGACGACAGGACGGGTGAGAACGCCGGCTGCTCGTCCAGCAACCCGTCAGTGCCCAATCCGATTTGCGCGACTTCGGTGCGTCCTGGTTCACTTGGCTCGGCGCGGGTTGCGGAGAAAGTACAGGCGGCCGTCTTCGGCGCCGCCCACGAAGTCGGGCACCCCGTCGCCGTCGAAGTCGGTTACGCCGGGGCTGACGTCGTGGCCTTCGATGTTCTGCCCGGCGAGCGCGCCCGCGTTCTTGAACACCCAGTTGCCGTTCGCCTCGCCGGTCTGCTGGAGAAGGTCCGCGTTCGCGGAGTTGAGCAGGAAGTCGAACTTGCCGTCGCCGTTCCAGTCGGTCGCGCACAGCTTGCGCCGGCCGCTCTTGCCCGCGGTGTTCGGATTCAGGCGCAGGGGGGCGCCGGCCTCGCTCACGAAGGCGCGCCGCGGGGGGAGCAGCACGAACATGCCGTCGCGCTTCGCGCGCTCGAAGTACGTGAGGTACCCCTCCGTGTCGAGCATCGCGAGATCGGGCAGGCCGTCGCGGTTGAAGTCGTGTACCACGGGCGTGGTCCGCCACTGCGTCAGGAGGGCGTTGCCCTTCGGCTTCCGCCAGCCCCACGCGAGTTCCGGTTGCGGCTTCTCCTTCGTCCACTCCACTTCAACAGGTTGCGGGGCGCTCAGCTTCGGTGCCTTTCGCGTGCCGACGTTCTTCAGCCACACAACATCGCCCGAAATGCTGTTCAGCACAATGTCGGGAAGGCCGTCGCTGTCCCAGTCCGCGACGCTGAACGTGGTGTACCCCCACTTCGCTTCCGCCGGGCCTTGAATGCTGCCGTTGGGTCCGGCCGTCACGCGGAACGGTCCGCCGCCCACTTCCAGGCGCTTCGGGGCCGCCCACTTCGGGCTCGCGACGTTGGGGCCGCTGAGGTTCTCGAAGAACTCGATGTAACCCGCGGTGTTCCCGCTGAGGATGTCGAGGTCGCCGTCCCCGTCCCAGTCGACGCACACCGGGGTCGCGAGCGCACCGCACTTGAGCGCGTCGGCTTCCTGCTTGAAGTACACGGGCGGCGCGAACACCGGGGTGCGGGCGGCGTCGAGCTTCCCGGTGTTCTCGACGAGCGCGACCCGCCCATCCTCGTCGCCCACGATGAGGTCCAAATCGCCGTCCTTGTCCCAGTCGAACGCGACGGGCACGATCATCTGCAAGTCCATCGTCAGCGGGGCGCCCGTCGCATCCTTTAACCGCCGGCCCTTCGCGTACCTGGGCTTATCGCGGGTGCCGATGTTCTCGAAGTAGGTGAAGCCGTCGAGGAACTCGCCGCACAGCAGGTCGAGGTCGCCGTCCCCGTCGAAGTCCGCGAAGTTCGGTGTGGGGCACCCGAAGGTGTCGAGCGGTTTGCCGTCGGCTTCAACCAGGAACGGCTCCGCGTACTTCCCGTCACCGGTCGCGAGGAACACGAACACGAAGCCGTGCAGCGGGCCGTTCTGCCACGCGCCGCGAGCGTTGTACGCGTCGTCCCAGCCGTAGAAGCTCCAGTCCTCGATGCCG
>JBJSXS010000284.1:0-3797 GCA_046086545.1 Gemmata sp. | reverse complement strand
TAAGGAGTCGGCCTTTATCGAACCAGACTGACCGCGAGGACGACCCGTGTTTGCGACACTCTTCGTACTCTCCGCGCTGGGCACGCACCCGGGTGCCGACGCGCCCACTGGCTCCGAAGCGAAGAAAGACGCCGACGGGTTTCTCGTTCACGAGGTCAAGTCGCCTTACCAGCCCGGCGCGACACTGATTCGAGTGCTCCTGCCTGAGAAGGTGGAGAAGGGCAAACGCTACCCCTGCGTGTACGTGCTACCAGTCGAGGCCGGGACCGAGAACCGTTATGGCGACGGGTTGAAAGAAGTTAAGAAGCTGGACCTTCAAAACAAGCTGAACGCGGTGTTCGTGGCGCCCACGTTCGCACAGCTGCCGTGGTACGCGGACCACCCGACCAGGAAGGACGTGGGCCAGGAAAGCTACTTCGTCAGGGTCGTGGTACCGTTCGTGGAGTCGACGTACCCCGTGGGCGCGCGGCCACAAGCGCGCTTGCTTCTCGGCTTCAGCAAGTCCGGGTGGGGGGCGTATTCGCTTCTGCTGCGTCACCCGGACACGTTCGGCCGGGCCGCGGCCTGGGACGCGCCGCTCATGTTGGACAAACCCGGCAAGTACGGGAGCGGCGACATCTTCGGCACCGAAGACAACTTCGCGAGCTACCACCTCACGAAGTTAATCGAGCGCGGTGCCACGAAGTTTCAGGGCGAATCGCGGCTGATCCTCACCGGGTACGGGAACTTTCGCGCCGAACACCAGAAGTTCCACGACCTGCTCGCCAAACTCAAGGTGAAGTACGAGTACCGCGACGGCCCGCAACTCAAGCACGATTGGCACAGCGGCTGGGTGACGGAAGCCGCCGAGCTGCTCCTCGCGCCGAACAAGAAAGACTGATGTTCGCTGTCTGAGTGGAGATGGTACAATTTGACTGCTCCGCATTCGCACGCAGGCGCTCCCGCATGACCCGCTTTCTTGCCGTCCTCGCCGGCACACTCGCGCTCGCGTCGCTGACCGCCGCGCAGAACGACTCCGCGATGAAGGATGCGCCGGTCGCCGCGTGGCACTTCAATTCGACCGATGAGCCGGGCGTTACAAAGGGGCAAGCGAAGTTCCTCGAAGTGGGGCCGCGCTCGCCGGTGTACCCCGGCTTTGCCGGGACCAACGCGGCGATGCTGTTCGGCCCAGCGAACCCGAGCGTCACCGTGCGAGAGGCCGACCTCCCGAAAGCGAACCTGCGCTTCGGGCAGGGCGACTCGATAACGATTGAAGCCTGGGTGAAGGTCGCGGAACTGAAGGATGGGAGTTACGCGTACATCGTCGGAAAGGGGCGGAACAAGAAAGCGGGCTTCCCCGAGAAGAACCAGAACTACGCGCTGCGGCTGAAGGGCGTCAAGGGCGAGGCGTGTGTGTCGTTTCTGTTCGCGAGCGCGCCGACGAACGACAAGCAGGCGGAGTGGCACCGGTGGACGAGCCTCAAGGGGTTCACGAGTGGGGGCTGGCACCACGTCGCGGTCGTTTACACGTTCGGGAAGCCCGAGAGCGTTCGCGGGTACATCGACGGCAACCCGCTGAAGGGCGCGTGGGACGAGGGCGGCGCGACGACGCGCGCCCCCGTGAGCGACGCGGACGACCTCGTGATCGGCACCGGGAACGGCGGCGGGGCGGGCAACTCGTTCCGCGGGTGGCTCGACGAGGTGACCGTCTGGCGCGCCGCACTCGGCGAGGAGGTGCTCAAGAACCGCTTTCAGTTCGTCCCGCCCCCGCCGGTCGTGAACAAGGCCGACCTGCCGAGGGGCGAGGTGCTGGTGCAACTGTGCGAGGAGGGCTTGCCGCCGCGCAACGCGTGGCCCGACGTGCCGCCGCAGCCGACGGAGAGCTACCGCGAGATGGCGTTCGGGTTCTTCGAGGTGCCGCACAAGTACGTCGATACCGGCGTGCGCGGCGACCGGCCGAACCCGTTTCTGATGCGCGCAGCGGCGGTCGTGAACCTCCCCGCCGGCAAGCACCGGCTGCTCTTGCGCGGTCGCGGGGCCGCGCGCCTTTACGTCAACGACAAGCTCACTCTCTCGACGCCGTTCCCCCCGACCGACAGCAGCGGGCACGGCGCCATCGCCGGCCCCGACAAGTACCTGAACCTCGGCCCGGACTTCCGCTTCGCTCCGCCCGGCAACCGTGAGGCGTGGACGACGCTCGACGCTAAGGGCGGTGAGGTGGTCGTCGTTCTCGAAACCATCGTCGGCAACTACTTGGGCAACAACCGCCGGCGCCCCGAGTTGGGCGAAACGGTGGTAGCAGTATCGCTCGCCGGCACCGAATCGTGGTCGCTCCTGACCCCGGGCACGCGGACCGTCTCCTACAACGATGCGGGCTGGGACGCGTACGAGACCGAACGCGCCGCGCACCTCGACACGGTGAACGCGGCCGCACGCGCGGCGTGCCGCGAGCAACACGCCGCTTACTGGCAGAAGCGCCGCGCCGCCGCCGCGACGTGGCTCGCTTCGACCGAGGCGCCGAAGGTGCCCGAGCTGCCGAAGGGCATGCCCGCGAACAACGCCGTCGACCACTTCCTCGGCGCGAAGGTCGAACAGTTCAAGCAACAGGCTGCGGCGCCAGCAGGTGCGGTTGGCTTCTACAAGCAGGTGCTCCCGATTCTCGAAGCCAAGTGCTCGGGCTGCCACAGCGGGGACAAGCCGAAGGGCAGACTGCGGCTCGACGACCGCGCGAGCGCCCTCGCGGGCGGGAAGAGCGACGGCCCCGCGGTGACGCCCGGCAGGCCCGGCGAGAGCGCGCTCCTCGCGCGCGTGAAGGGGGACGGCGATGGCGTCATGCCCCCGAAGGGCGACAGGCTCACCGCGGACGAGATTAGGCTCATCGAAACATGGATCAAGGAGGGCGCCCGCTGGCCCGACCTGAACGCGGACCACACCACGCTCACGCCCTCGAGCCCCGACCTCCAGTTCCTGCGCCGGGTCACGCTCGACACCGTCGGCGTCGTTCCCACGGCGGCGGAGATTCGCGCGTTCCTCGCGGACGCCGCGGCCGACAGGCGCTCGAAGGTGATCGATAAGCTCCTCGCGGACCCGCGATGGGCCGACCACTGGATGGGCTACTGGCTCGACGTGCTGGCCGAGAACCCCAACATCATCAACCCCACGCTCAACAACACCGGCCCGTTCCGGTGGTGGCTGTACGAGTCGTTCGCCGACAACAAGCCGCTCGACCTGTTCGTGACAGAGCTGATGCGCATGAACGGGAGTACGCGGTTCGGCGGCCCGGCCGGGTTCGGGGTCGCGTCGCAGAACGACGTACCGATGGCGATGAAGGGCACCGTTGTCGCGGCCGCGTTCCTGGGTGTCGAGATGAAGTGCGCCCGGTGCCACGACGCGCCCGCGCACGTCTCGCTCCAGCGAGACCTGTTCGAGCTTGCCGCGATGATGGGCGCGAAGGCGCTCAAGGTGCCCGCGACCAGCAGCGTGCCGCTTGACAAGGTTCACGAGGGCGGGCGCAAGCCGCTCATTTCCGTCACCCTCAAGCCCGGAACCGAGGTGGAGGCGAAATGGCCGTTCGCCCGGTTCGCCCCAGCGGAACTCGGGAAGCGCCTCGCGGAGTCCCCGGACGACGCGCGCGACCAACTCGCGGCTCTCATCACCGCGCCGCAGAACGAGCGGTTCGCGCAAGTGATGGCGAACCGCCTCTGGAAGCGGTTCATGGGCCGCGGGATCGTGGAGCCGGTGGACGACTGGGAGCGCGGCCGCCCGTCGCACCCGGAGTTGCTGCGGTGGCTCGGCCGCGAACTGGTCCGCAGCGGGTA
>JBJSXS010000283.1:0-4394 GCA_046086545.1 Gemmata sp. | reverse complement strand
AGTTCCGCGCGGAGTTCGAGGCGGCCATCAAGAGCGGCGAGAAGAGCAAGTACGCGAAGTCCCTGGCGCTGGCGGGAGCGCACTAGTTCCCGAACGGGGAGGGCCTGTCGTGCGTGCGTTCCTGTTCGCGACGGCTGCGCTCGCGCTTTGCACCGGGTGCAAGCGCGGCGCTTCGACGACCACGGCGCCCGCGCCACCGGAGAGCGCGAAGCGTGCGCCCGCGCCGCCCGCTGCGAACACGGCCGCGAACAAGGACAAATTGGACGACGCACCGAACTGGCTCAAGGACGACCGGTTCAATAAGGACAAACGGGACGACCTGCCGGCACAGGGCGGCCCCGGCGGGAAGCCGAAACTGGGCATCAACATCGCCCCGCCGCAAGGCGAATCGCTGCCGCCCGCCGGGGGGCCGCAGAACCTGGTGCCCGCGCCGGGCGCCCAGAACCCGCCGGTGCAGCCGAACCCGGCGCCAGCGATCCCGGTCCCGGCCGTCGCGCCGAACGGCAACGGGCCACTCGGCGCCGCGGCCCGGCTCGTGGGTCTGAAGGACATGCAGGACCTTCAGATTTTCATCGACGCCGCGTCCCTCGCCGGCGGCAAGATGCCCAGCGCCGTAGGCGTGTATGCGGCGCTGGTTGAAGCGCGGTCCCCGGCGGCCAAGCTGGTGAAGGACGGGGCCATCATCCTCACCGGAACAAAGGAGCGCGAGAGCGTCTGGGCCTTCGAGGCTCGCGCGTACCTGAACGGCGGCTGGGCCGTCAGCCAGAACGGGATCGAAACACTCACCGCCGCCGAGATCAAGAAGAGATTGGGGAAGTAGGACTCCTATGCCGACGGTCTACGTCAACGACAAGCCGGTCGAGATCGGCACCAAGCGCCTCAACTGCGTGCAGGCGGCCGAGTTGGCCGGCGTGTTCGTGCCGCACTACTGCTGGCACGAAGCTCTGTCCGTCGTCGCGTCATGCCGCATGTGCCTAGTGGAAGTAGGCGACCTTAAGGACGGTAAGGTTACGATGCAGCCGAAAGTGCTGCCCGGGTGCCAGACGCCCGTGAAGGACGGCACCGTCGTCGTCACCGGCGAGTACGACAAGCGCGACCAGAAGTACCCCGCACTGCCCTACGACCCTAGCTACACCAAGACCGCGGCCCTGGGCGAACGCGCCAAAAAGTCGCAGGCGGACACGCTCGAAGGGCTGCTCATCAACCACCCGCTCGACTGCCCGGTGTGCGACAAGGCGGGCGAGTGCAAGCTGCAGGACTTTTCGTACAAGTACGGGCGCTCCGAGTCGCGCATGGTGGACGTGAAGAACACGCCCCCGAACAAGCCGCACCTGTCGAGCAAGATCACGCTGTTCACCGACCGCTGCATCCTCTGCACCCGGTGCGTGCGGTTCACGCGCGAGATCTCGGGCACGGCGGAACTGTACGTCGCCGGCCGCGGGCACCACGAAGAGATCGACGTGTTCCCGGGCAAACCGCTCGAGAACAAGCTCGCCGGCAACGTCGTGGACCTGTGCCCGGTGGGCGCGCTCGGCTCCAAAGACTTCCTCTACAAGCAGCGCGTCTGGTATCTGAAGAGCACCGATGGCGTGTGCAACCGGTGCGCTACGGGTTGCAGCACCTACACCGACACCAACAAGGACATCGTGTACCGCGTCCGGGCCAGGCACAACCCTCAGGCGCAAGGGCACTTCATCTGCGACGAGGGTCGGTACGGATACCACCACGCGAACAGCGGCGAGCGGTTCATCCGCCCCGTGGCGAAAACCGAAGGGAAGTTCAAACCGGTCGCGTGGAACACCCTCCTCCCGCAACTCAAGCAGGAATTCGCGGACGCGGTGAAGGCCAACCCGAAGGGCGCCGTCGCGGTGCTGTCCCCGTTCTTGAGCGCGGAAGAGGCGTTCCTGCTGGGTACGTACTTCAAGTCGTTATCGCCCGATGTGCGGTTGGTGCTTGGGCCGGTTCCTGTCATCGGCCAAGACGACACCTACCCCAAAAACCTCCGCGGAGAACCGGTCGAGTCGGTGAAGTTCACCATCCGCGCGGAGAAGGCCCCGAACCGGCACGGCGTCGAGGCGGTTCTGAAGCAACTGCAAGGCGACGTCATCCCGTTCCCCAGCGTCGCGAAGCAATCGCTCGGGGCGATGTGGTTCGCGGGCGGCTACCCGGACCCGTCGCACCTGGACGCGCTGGTTCCCACCGACTGGAAGGCTCCCGCCCTTCTGATCGCTCAAGACCTGCTGCCGACCGCCGTCACCGCGAGCGCGAAGTACGTCCTGCCCGCGACTACGGTGTTCGAGAAGGACGGCACGTTCGTGAACCACGCGAACTACGTCCAGACCTTTGGCCGGGCCGTGAAGCCGCCGACCGAGGTGCGGAACGAACTGCAGTTGGCGTTCGACTTGCTTGGGCGCCGCGGGCTGGTGCAGCCCGACGCGATCCGCACGGAACTCGCGGGGGCCGTGCCGTTCTTCAGAGGGCTGGCCCCGGAAACGCGTGTCGCGTCGGAAGTCGTAAGTTCTTGAACTCACTACGTTAGCCGCGAGCCTATGGGCAGCGCGTGCGTTGACGCTCGCACCCAGTTCGAGGCCAACAGCGAAACGACGAAGTCAAACCCACATGCCGACCTTCGACCCCCTGATTACCGCGATCCTCATCGTCGGCCTCATTGGCGGCGTGCTGGGCGTGTGCGGCTACCTGACCCTCGGCGAGCGCAAGATCTCGGCGTGGATGCAGGACCGCGTCGGACCCAACCGCGTCGGCCCCGGCGGGCTGCTCCAGCCGCTTGCCGACGGCGGCAAGTTCTTCCTCAAGGA
Organism: Gemmata sp.; assembly: GCA_046086545.1. Lineage (GTDB taxonomy): Bacteria > Planctomycetota > Planctomycetia > Gemmatales > Gemmataceae > Gemmata. The sequence continues at coordinate 1,578 of JBJSXS010000283.1, read as the reverse complement.
AGAGGTTATCCCGGACCACGTCGATAAGGTCTTTTACCTGCTCGCGCCGGCGGTCGCGGTGGGAACTGCGCTCATGGCGCTAGCGATCGTGCCGTTCGGCCAGACGACGCCGACGCCGGACCCCGTGCCGCTCTCTCAAGCGAACCCGGTCGCGACCTTCGAGGCTCAGCAGGCGACCTACGCGAAGGACCTGCAGTTCGTGCTGGCGCCGGGGCTGGACATCGGCGTACTGTACATCTTCGCGCTCGGGTCCCTAGCCGTGTACGGGGTGGTCCTCGCGGGCTGGAGCGCGAACAACAAGTACTCACTCCTCGGAGCGATGCGCAGCTCCGCACAGATCGTGAGCTACGAGATTCCGCTCGGCATGTCGGTACTCGGCGTGTTCATCATCGTGGGGTCGCTAAACCCGGAGAAGATCATTCACTGGCAGGCAGCGGTCGGCGCGCCGGACCCGGCAATGGACTACGTCACCCGCGGCTTGCAAAGCATCGGGCTGGCGGTCGGGAACAACTGGTGGTTCGTGCTGTTCCAGCCGCTCGCGCTGTTGCTATTCCTCGCCAGCGGGTATGCGGAGAGCAGTCGGCTCCCGTTCGACCTCCCTGAAGCCGAGCAAGAACTGGTCGGCGGGTACCACACCGAGTACAGCGCGCTCAAGCTCGGGCTCATGCTGCTCACCGAGTACATTCACCTGGTGACCGGCAGCTTCATGGTCGCGGTGCTGTTCCTCGGAGGGTGGAGCTTCTTCGGCCTGGAATCGGTCTCGGGCAACGTGATCTTGTCCGCGGTGCTGAAACTGTTGATCCTCACCGGGAAGATGGTCTCCCTCTGCGTGTTCGCCCAGTTCGTGCGGTGGACGATCCCGCGGTTCCGGTTCGACCAACTGATGAACCTCGCCTGGAAGGTAATGATCCCGCTCGCCCTGCTGAACCTGATCGCGGTGATCGTGGTGAAACAGTTCTCACTCTCGCTGCTGGTGCTGACGGGGGTGAACGTGCTGTTGTTCTTCGGGGCCGGCGTGTTCGGCGCCCGCACCCGCGGCAGCATCACCAACCCGAAGCGTAAGGTGGCGAAGCTCCCGCCGGGACTCCCCGCGGGCGTTACCTACGCGGGCCGCTAAACCGCTCGCCCTGGGCGCCAAGAAGAGACACCAATGGCCATTTCCGAATCCGACGTGTCGTGGGTCGAAGAGTCCAAGCTCGGGCTGTGGGAGCAACTCTACATTCCCGCACTCATCGACGGGCTAAAAACCACCCTCGGGCACATGGTCAAGCCGAAGATCACCGAGCAGTACCCTGAGCAGGAGCCGAAGCTCCCACTTAACTACCGTGGCGTCCACCGCCTCAACCGCGACGTGCAGGGCCGCGTGAAGTGCGTCGCGTGCTACATGTGCGCGACCGCGTGCCCGGCCCACTGCATAGACATCGTGGCCGCTCCCGCGCCGACGGACTGGCAGAAGGACGGGCGCGAGAAGTACCCCGAAACCTTCGTCATCGACGAACTGCGGTGCATCTACTGTGGAATGTGCGAGGAGGCGTGCCCGGTCGATGCCATCGAACTGACGAGTCTGCTCGACCTCAC
>JBJSXS010000282.1:0-2351 GCA_046086545.1 Gemmata sp. | reverse complement strand
GTACCGGTCCGGCAGGGTGTCCGACATCAAGTGCATGTTCACCACCCCCAAACTGCTCGCGGCGCTCGACGAGGCGCTGCGCAGCGGGAAGCTGGAGGACAAGTACCGGAGCATCGGGAAGCCGGTGCCGCGCGGCGGGGTCCGGTCCATCAAGCAGACCGGCATCACCGGCATCTTCTCGGGCGGCACGGAGTTCACCCCGCAGTTCACGCGCGAGGCCTACGAGGAGATGCTCGACAACGGCGACGTGTACATGACCCCGACCTACGGCAACACGCTCATGGGGCTGGCGTGCTCGAAGCCCATCGGCCCGGAGGACGGGTTCAAGATCAGCTACTACGCGCCGCAACCGCGCGCGGTAATCGAAGTGGTGAACCCGAAGGACTACAACGAGATCGTGCCCTACGGCGGCACCGGGCGCGTGTTGCTGAGCACGTTCACGAAGGAGTTCTTCGTGCCCCGGTTCCCCGAGCGGGACGAGGGCGAGCGGGAGAAGCCGTTCGACAAGTACCCGTGGGACGGGGTGAGCGGGGTGCGCCCGTTCGCCGAACTCGCGGGCGGCACCGTCGTCGGCGTTTACTGATTGCGGTTCTAAACTCCGGGCGCGGTGTACGCGCCCGGTTTGTAAGAGCGACGGAATCGCACTGGCCCGGTTAGAGGTGGCGGACCGGCGGTTTCCTACCGAGAACCCTGAGTGCGGCGCGTCGATCCGCTTGACGCCACTCCTCACCCCAAACAGCACCCATGATCAAAATACCCGCGCTGCGGTTCGGCAAGCCGTACACCAGCCTCGAAAAGGCGACGCTGATCCACCACGTCACCGGCGAACCGGTCGCGGAGGTTAGTCAGGTCACCGGGTCGATGATCGCCCGCGACATCTCGAACATGCAGCGGGCGCACAAGGAACTGGCCGCGATCCCGGTCCGCGACATCCTCGCGATGTACAAGAAGGCCGCGGACTACTTCCTGAACTCCAGCCTCCCCTGCGGCGACACCGAACTGACCTTCGACCAGTACACCCGCAACCTGTCGGCCACCACCGGCAGCGCCCTGGTGTTCTGCGACCGCAACGCCCGGAAGGTGCATTACGTCCTCTCCAACATCGAAGAGGTGATCGGCGGGCTGACCCGCGGGTTGCCCCTCGAGGCGCTGGACCACGGGTACACCACCGCGACCGGGCAAATGCAGGCGTTCTACCCGACCACCGACGTGTTCGGCGCGGTCCTGCCGTCGAACTCGCCCGGCGTTCACTCGCTGTGGGTGCCGACCATCGCGTTCAAGATCCCGCTCTTGCTCAAGCCGGGGCGCGAGGAGCCGTGGACCCCGTACCGCGTGCTACAAGCCTTCATCAAGGCGGGCGTCCCGCAGAGCGTGCTCGGGTTCCTGCCGACCGATCACGCGGGTTCTGCTGACATCTTGCGGCTGTGCGGCCGCAGCATGGCCTTCGGCGACGACCGCAGCATGGCACCCTACAAGCACGACCACCGGGTGGAGATCCACGGCACCGGGTACTCGAAGATCATTTTCGGCGAGGATCAGGCGGACAACTGGGCGCAGCACCTGGACCTGCTCGTGGAAGCGGTCGGCGGCAACGGCGGGCGCGCGTGCGTGAACGCGAGCGCTGTCTGGACCCCGAAGAACGCCGACGCCATCGCCCTCGGTATGGCGAAGAAGTTCGCGACGGTGACCGCTCGGCCGTGGGACAGCCCGAACGCGGAGATCAGCGCGTTCGCCAAGCCGGAGGTCGCGGAGGCCATCAACAACATGGTGGAAGAGGGCCTTAAGACTCCCGGCGCGCGCGACGTGACGCAAGAGGTGCGCGGCACCCCTCGGCTCGTGAAGGAGGGCCGCTGCGCCTGGTTGCTGCCCACCGTGATTCGGTGCGAGACCCCGGACCACCCGCTGGCGAACAAGGAGTTCCTGTTCCCCTACGCCAGCGTGATAGAATACCCGCAGTACGATGTACTCAAGCGGATCGGGTACACCCTCGCCGCCACGGCCCTGACCGACGACCCCGCCTTCACCGCGGAGTGCATGGCGTGTTCCAGCATCGAGCGCCTGAACATCGGGCCATTACCCACGAACCGGTTGACCTGGGACCAGCCGCATGAAGGCAACCTCTTCACCCACCTCTACAAGCAGCGGGCCCTCCAGCACGCCCCCGGACGGGACCGGAAGCCTGCCGCCGTTTGACTACGAGCCTCTCGGGCGGGTGATGTTCGGGGCCGGTGAACTGGCCCGCCTGGGCGAAGCGGTCAGGTCGGTCGGCGGGTCGCGGGTGCTACTGGTGACCGACCCGGGGCTGGAGCAGTCCGGGCACCCCCAGCGCGCGCAGAGGGTCATCCGCGAGG
>JBJSXS010000281.1:0-2502 GCA_046086545.1 Gemmata sp. | reverse complement strand
CGCGCTCGCCCTGCTCCGGCAGGGCGAACGAGATCGCGATTCCGTCCTTGCCGATGCGCCCGGTGCGCCCGATCCGGTGGACGTAGTTCTCGATGTCCATCGGCAGGTCGTAGTTGATGACGTGCGAGAGGTCGTTCACGTCGATCCCGCGGCTCATCACGTCGGTGGCGATTAGGTACTTGATCTCGCCGGTGCGAAACGCGGCCATGATCCTTTCGCGCTGGCTCTGCGGCAGGTCGCCATGAATCACCGCGGCCTTGGGCACCGCGCGCTTGAGGTCGCGGTACAGGTTGTCAGCCCATCGCTTGCGTTCGACGAAGATGAGGCACTGTCGCGGCTTCTCACGTTCGATGACGCGCTTCAGCAGTTCGAACTTGCGGTCCTGATCGACCGTGAAGTAGCTCTGACGGATTTTGTCCACCGTCGGCTTCTCGGGCATCATGTGCAAGTGGACCGGGTCCTGCATGTACCGGTTCACCAGCTTTTTGATGCTGTCCGGTACGGTCGCGGACATGAGCAGCGTCTGGCGCTCGGTGGGGCAGCGCTTCAAGATGCGCTCGATGTCGTCGCGGAACCCGATGTCGAGCATCCGGTCGGCTTCGTCCAGCACCGCGTAGCGCACCTGGGCCAGCGACATCGTGCCCCGCTGGAGGTGATCGATCATCCGACCCGGGGTGCCGACCACCAGGTCGCAGCCGCGTTTCAGGCCGTCGAGCTGGCGCTGCATCCCGGTGCCGCCGTAAACCGGCACGCACCGGAACTTACTGCTCGGCGCGAGCTTCTCGGCTTCCGTCGCGATCTGAAGGGCCAGCTCGCGCGTCGGGGTCATCACGACCCCGATCGGACCTTTCAGCGTGTGGGGGCGCCAGCGGTTCAGGAACGGAATGAGGAACGCGGCCGTCTTGCCGGTGCCGGTCTGCGCCTGCCCGATCACGTCCTTGCCACGAAGGGCCGGCGGGATCACTGCTTCCTGAATCGGGGTCGGGTGCGTGTACCCGGCGGCGTTGATCGCGTCCATCAGAGGGCGCATCAGCTTCAGGTCCGCGAACGTCATCGCGGAGTCAACTTCCGGAGGCGGCGGCGATTCGTGGTCGGGGTCATCCCCGGGGTCGCCTTCGGGTTCGTTCTCGAAGTCCTGTTCGGCCTCGTAGGAGAGGGCGGTTTCGGCAGGTCCGGGTTCGTCGGCCGGTGCATTGGTGGCCGGCTCTTTGGACGGGACGTGTTCGGAATGGGGTTCGGGAACGGTCCAGTCGTCCCCGTTCGCTGGGGGATTCAACACAGGCTCCATCAGTTAGCGTGTACGTGTCAGGAGAGAAGAACGTCGCCTCCCTCACGGATATGGTAAGGGAGCGGGCGCAGAATTGTCTACCCAACTTGCTTCGAGCGAGCTAAACCGTTCGAAACAACGAAAGTCTGGCCCCTCTCGCCTCAGCTGCGCTTCGAGGCGAACGCTTCAAGGAACTTTGCATCACTCGCCCTTGCCGAGGTCGAATTTAAGACCCCGGTTGTTCCTCGGCAGATCGTTCATTTTGTCCTTACGCATCTGGTCGAGTGCGCCGCCCTTGATGCCCTGGGCTTCACTCCCACCAAGCATCCCGGGCCCGCTGGCGGGGGCTGCTGGGCCGCCGGTGCGCGCGACGGGGTGCAGCCCGGCGGTGAGGAGCCAGCCGGCACCCAGCGCCAGCGCGACTGACGCGGCGAGCGTGAACCGGGCGCGGGCGGTGTGGTTGCGAGAAGGCGGAGCCGCGGCCGCGCTCCGCAGGGCTTCGCTGCTGCGCGACGCCAAGAACTCTGACGGCTGACTCGCGGCTACGGCGGGCAGCGGCGCCTTCGGCCACGGATGCCGCAGTTGTGCTTTGAAGAAGCCCGACAGGATCCGGTCGAGGTCGTCGGCTTCGTGCGCGGGAGAGGTCGTGTTCATGTTTTGGTCTCGCTCGCGGGTTCGCCCGGGGCGAAGTCTCCGTGGGTCGCCAGTCGTTCGGCGAGCCGCTGTCGCGCGCGGCTGAGCCTCATGTGAACCGCCGTCACGGCGACGTTGAGCCGGTCGGCGATCGTGTTCGCATCGTAATCGAGTGCGTACCGGAGGGTCAGGATCTCACGGTCCGCCGGGGCCAGTTCGTCCAGCACCGCTCGGAGTTGGGCGAACAGTTCCTGTTGCTCCAGCTCATCGGCGGGCAGCGGTTGAGAGGACCGCACGCCGTTCAGCAACTCCGGGGGTTGCGTTCCGTTTCGGCGGAAGGCACTCTTCGCGTAATCTTCCGCCAAGTTTCGCGCAACGCGAAGCAGCCACGCCCGCGGGTTCTGGATGTCCTCGCTGCCTGCCTCCCAGTGCTTCCACAACCGGAGGAAGGCTTCCTGGGTGATGTCGAGCGCGAGGTCCGAATCCATCCAGCGGGCGTATGCGAGCGCCCAGACTTCACGGCTGTGTTGTTGGTGGAGCGCCTCGAAGTCCGCCCGTCGGGCGGCGCCGCGCGGGTCCGGGGAACTCGTTTCGCCCTTCGG
>JBJSXS010000280.1:0-5771 GCA_046086545.1 Gemmata sp. | reverse complement strand
TGAGCAGTTCGTACATGACGAGCCCGAGGGAGTACAGGTCGCTGCGGGCGTCGACGGTCCGGGTCCGGTCGCCCGCGAACGCCGCCAGGTGCTCCGGGGACATGTACAGCAGCGTGCCGCCGCTGGCGCCCGCGGCTCCGGGCGAGTGGTGGGCCAAGTTGAAGTCGAGCAGCATGGGCTGCCCGTCGTCGGCCAGCAGCACGTTCGCCGGCTTCAGGTCGCGGTGCAGGATGCCGCGCTCGTGCGCGTGCGCGAGCCCGTCGGCGATGCGCGCCACGAGCCACACGACGGCGTCCACGTACCCGAGGTGGGCCAGCCTGTCACGCGTCGGCGCCGCCGTGGAGTCGGCCGCGGGGGCCGGTGTGCCGGCGGCCGGTGCGGGCCCCCCGTCCTCGCGGACCGTCTGGTGGGCGCTCAGGCGCAGCGTGCTGATGAGCCCGGCCCCGGACGCGGGGAGGGACGGCTGCAGGCGGATGGAGTTGATCACCTGGCGGAGCGTGCTCCGCCCGAAGTAGGGCATGCACAGCGCCTGCAGCCCGTCCGCCTCGTGAACGGACAGCACCGGCACGATGTTCGTGTGCTGGAGCCGGGCCAGGTGCTGGGCCTCGCGGTTCGGCCGCACCGTCACCTTCAGGGCGACCGGCCGGTCGGAGAGCGCGAGCTGCTGCGCCAGGTACACCCGCCCGAACCCGCCGGTGCCGAGTTCTTCCGTCAGCCGGAAGCCGAGGAACTCGGTCCCCACGTCGGGCAGTCTCGTGCGATCCAGGCCGGCGGCGCCGTTCCCCGCACCGGACGAAGCCGCGGCGTACCGCTCGAACTCGCTGCGCGGCACGGCCCGGGTGCTTCCGCCGACCGGGTTAACGGGCACCACGCCCGTCTGGTGCAGCTCTCGCTGCCGCCGGTCCTCGAACGCGACCGCGGCCGCCAGTTCGGGATCGGCGAACAACTCGGGGTACTGCTGTTGGTACTCGGCGAGTCCCTTCGGCCGTCCGAGCGCCCACCGCGCCTCGAGGTCGGTGCGGACCAGCTCGCACAGGGTGGGCAGATACTCGGGATCGCCGGCGGGCGGGAGGAACCGAAAGAGGTCCACGGACCCGCCGGCCGCCAGCGCGGCCTCGAACGCTTCGAGCCGGCCTTCCAACCCAGGCGCGCGGGGGGCGTTGACGGTAACCGGGTCATTCATGGGTCGTCACCTGTTCTAGAAGTCGCTTCCGGCACGCCTGCAGGTTCCGCTCGACCGTCCGTCGGGACCGCCCCAGGCGCTGGGCGATTTCCTCGACCGCGTGCCCCGCGAGCCGCAACTCGGCGATCTCGCGCTCCGGCGACGGGAGGCGCTCCAGGATGTCCCGGGCGGCGAACGCGACGCCCGGTTCGTCCTCGGCCCTCGGGCGCGGACCCCCGTTGCGCTTCGGGGCCCGCAGCACCGCCGCGCGGCGGGCCTGGCTGCGCTGCTTGTTAAGGACGATGGTCACCAGGAGGGCCCACAGGTCCCTCTCACTCGGGGCGTGGTACTGCCCCCGGCCGGCCCCTTCGAAAAACACGCGGAAGGCCGATTGGAGGAGGTCGTCGGAGTCGTAGCACGTAGCACGATCCGCCCGACCGGCGGCTCCCTAGCACCGCCCGGAGGCGGTCCGCGTAGCGCTCGTACAGTGCTGCAGACGCGCCGCGGTCGCCTTGCTGGATGAGTACGAGAAGGTCCGCGTCGCCCAACAGGGCGAAACCCGGAGCGAGTGGGTTGTGGGAGAGAGGGTCCATCGGGCGAGCAGCATGACAGGTAAAGGCTGTTCAGCAATTCGGATAAATCGATCCTAGTATACAATCCGGGTAGGCAACAGCGATATGACGGAGTATTAGTTCTCCGCTTCTAACGGGGGCTTTGCTGTCGGGAGTTCAGGGCGACCGCGACCACACAGCGGTCAGCGGGCGCACCAGCAGAGGTAGCAGTTGCTCACGCAGCGAGGTCAGCGTCTGGCCACCACCCGCGTAGTGCCCCGCGTACGGCGCGGCTCGACTCTTGGCGCACCGCCGTCGGCGTGGGGCGCTGCCTTCGTGACCGCGTCGTCAGCACAGGTCGAGGGGCGCCAGGCGCGGGGGCGGTGCGGCGCGCCCCTGGCGCCCGGCAACTCGCGGTGCGAGCGGCACCGTGCCCGCACCCGTAGGGCGGCGAAGTGCGAGTACCGCGCTAAGGGGACGCCGGAATGATCGACGCCGACCGCGCCGGGTTCCTGCGCTTGATCCTGGAAAGCCCGGAAGACGACACGCACCGCCTGGTGTACGCGGACGCGCTGCGCGAGAGCCCGGACCCGCACGATGTTCTGCACGGGCGGTTCCTGTGGGCCGGGGTCACGCTGTCCCAGTTCCGTGGCCCCGAGCCGGTAGCCGACGGCACTTTTTTTGACGCGATCCGGGACCAGGCCGAGGCGGCGCCCGCGGTGCTCGCGGCCCAGGTCAGGGCGCTCTTCGGCTGGGACTGGGCCGGGTGCGCGTGGGACAACGCGGCCGACGCGCCGGACCGGGTGACGGTGCGCCTGCTCCCGCCGCCCGTGTCGGGCGAGACGTTGCGCGAGCGCCGGGCGCGGCGCCGGAACCCGTCCCCCCAGCCGGCGGTCGCGTGGGAGCGCGGGTGCGTCCACGCGCTGCGGCTCGCGTCGGCCGAGTGGCGCTCGCGCGCGACCGAGGTGCTGTCGCGGTGCCCGGTGCAGCGGGTCGCGTTCACCGACGTGCCTGGGCTGGCCTTCGGCCTCGTGCGCAGCGAGCACGAGCGCTGGCGGTTCGAGGCGACGCTCGTCCTGCCGGCGGTCCCGGCGCGGGGCAACGCGCCTGCGCTTCCGGCCCTGAGGGCCTCCCGAACTTTCCCCCCGGTCGAGGACGAACCGGGCGGGTGGGCCCGCGAACACCTCGTCGGGCATGCGTCAGACGCGGTGGGCTCGATGATCCTGGACATGATGTCGGACGCCGGCGACCGCTGGCCCCAGTCACCCTTAGAACCGGACACATGACCGGCAACAACCGCAGCCGCGCGCCCGTCCTCAGACAGTAGCAATAGGTTGGGCCGTCCTGTTTCCCCGTGCGAAACTCTCTTCCTAACAAACCTCATCCAGGTCGCCGTGAGAGCATCTCGCGAACGCGAGGAAAGTGCTGTGATTTATAGCGTTTGGAGCTTCTGACTAGTTGAAGGGTTCGGCGTGCCCGATTTGCGACCGTGTGCCTCTCGTGTCCCAAGATCACGTCCTGTGAACACGCACTCCCACGCGACCTGGGTACCGGCCGGTGCTCATGCCGCAGATGTGTGAAGTCTGATCTGATTCATCCATCACCGCTCAACCGATCCGCAGCACACCAGGTATCTGTTGTACTGCCGTTCCGCGCCTCGCGCCTGGCACGTCCCGCGCCACGCGAAGTCTGCGCCGGTCGATTTTGCAACAACAGGCTCGATTGCGGCGCCGCCGAGAAGCGAGAGCCGGAAGCCGTTCTGCACGGACGTCTTCCCGTGGCACGCGCCCGCGTTGCAGCCGAGTGTGGTGAAGATCGGGACGATCTCGTTGGCGAAGTTGATCGACTCCTTGCGCTCGACTTCTTCGACCGCGAACGTGACCTGCTGCCCGCCGGCCCGGGCCGTGATTTCCGTGCCGCCGTTCTCCAGCGGAATCACCAGCCCATTCGCCTCGAAGCGCGCAACTGCGGGATCGGTAACGCCGAAGCTCGCGCGGGCAGTCGTCCGCTGACCCGCGGTTCGTGTGGCACGCGGTCACAACGAGTAGCTGAACGCGCTCGGAACCGCGGGTGCTGGGCGCTCGGGGAGGACGGACAACGCGGGCTCTCCGTCGGCGGTCATCATCCCAAACTTGCCAGTGCGCCGGTGCTGCGCCCGAACTCCTTGCGCCCGACGCCGGCCATCTGCGCCAGCGTCAGCCACAGGTTCGAAAGCGGCACACCGGCGTTGCTACTCTTCCGATCCTTCCCATAGAACCCGATCACGCGGCCGGGCCTGGGCAGCATCCCGCCGCCCTTGCCGGCGACGAGGCACGCCACGTCCGACAGCCCGTGACCGGGCCACCCGCCTACCCTCCCGCCACCCGCGTTGGTGCAGCCGTAGACGACGACACTGCTGTCGAGGAGCGTGCCGTCGCCGTCGCGAGTCGCCTTCAGCTTCTGCAAGAAGTGCGACAACTGCGTGACGTACCAGCGGTCCACGGCCTGAATGATCGGCAGCGTCGGCTTGGGGTCGTGGCTGCACTGGTGGTGCCCCCAGCCGAGGTACTTCGCGTCCACCGGGGCCGTCAACGCGGACCTGTCGAGACCGAGGTCGACCAGGCGCCGGTTGTACGTCGTTCCTTCCGCGCCCTCGCTCTCGTCGCCGAGCGCGCAGGTGAGCACGCGAGTGAAGTCGGTCTGGAGCGCGAGCACGGTCAGATCGAGCATCAGCTTGATGTGCTCGCGCACGCTCTGCGGCGGTCGGTCCGGCAGCGCCATCTTCGGCGGGGCCGGGCGGGCTGTCGCGTCCTGCTCGAACCGCGCGATCTGGCGCTCCAGCGCGCGCACCGATTCGAGGTACTCGTCGAGCCGTCTTCGGTCCGTCGGCCCGAGGGTCAGGGTCAACTGCTTCGCGTCGTCCGCGACCACGTCGAGAACGCTCTTGCGCCTCGCGTCGTCTTTCGGGTCCCCGAACATGCGGGCGAACACGTCGCGCGGGTTCGTCTCGGCGCCGGTCGGCACGCCGGGGGCGCGCCACGAGACGTTCATCGCGTGCATCAGGTTGCCGACCGTCGTGCAACTCAGCTCCAGCGAGGGCTGCGCGGCGCCGCGCCCGAGCTTCGACGCGAGCACCTGATCGATGGTCACATCGGTTTCCGCGCCCCACGAATCAGCTTTGCCGGCGGGCGCGCCGCTGAGCCACAGGCAGGCCGAGCGGTTGTGCCCGGAGGCCGGGTGCGGGCGCCCGTTGAGCCCGTCGAGGACGAGGAGCTGGTCCTTCACTGGTTCCAGCGGCTCGAGCGTGGGCGTGAGCTTCATGCCCTTGCCTTCACCGGTCACGCCCTTCCACGCGGTCGTCTCAGCCCCGAGCGGGTGGTACAGGAACACCGCGCGCAGCGGCGGCTTCTTCGCGTCCCCGGCGCGGAGCGGGGCCAGCGCTTCGAGCCACGGCAGCGCGACGGCGCCGCCGAGTCCGCGCAGGACCGTTCGTCGCGAGAGCTGGCGACTCCTCGTCACGGCTCGTTCTCCTTCGGCTCCGCGCCCTCGATTCGCCGCATGCGGAACGGGTAGCTCTTCACCACTTCGATCACGACCCGCGACAGCTTGTAATCGTCCGCGACGACGGCGCGGGTGATCTCTTTGACCGTCGCGACGTCGTAGAACTCCAGTTTCCGGCCGAGCGCGTACGTCAGCATTTGCTCCACGAAGTTGCGCGTGAACTCGTCCTTGCGCGACATCAGGAGCGCTTTCAGTTCCGCGGCGCCGTTGAACTGCTTGCCGTCGCCGAGCGTGCCACGAGCGTCGATCGGCCGATCCTGGTCGCGGTCGCGCCACCGGCCGACTGGGTCGAAGTTCTCGAACGCCAGCCCGAGCGGATCGATCATATTGTGGCACGACGAGCAGGCGGCGCTGTTGCGGTGCTTCGCCATCAGCCGCGGTACGGCGAGCGCCTTGCCGTCTTCCGTGTCCTCTTTGAGGACGTTGTCAACGTCCGGCGGTGGGGGCGGCGGCGGAGTTCCGAGGATCGCTTCGAGCACCCACTTGCCGCGATGCACCGGGCTCGTGCGCAGCGGGCG
>JBJSXS010000279.1:0-3741 GCA_046086545.1 Gemmata sp. | reverse complement strand
GGCAACCGCCACCGCCAAGGCTACGGCCGTCTCAAGGTCAATGGGCGTACTACTTACGCCCACCGGATCGCCTACGAGCTTGAGTGCGGGCCAGTCCCTTCCGGCCTGAAGGTTCTCCACGGGTGCGACAACCCGCCCTGCTGCAACCCCGCGCACTTGTCCACGGGGACGCAACTGGCGAACGTCGCCGACGCGGTGCGAAAGGGGCGAATGCGAACCCAGCGCGGCAGTAGCCACAAGCTCGCGAAGGCAACCGAAGATGTGGCACTCGCGATCCGGCGCGACTACCTCCCCGGTTCGAGCGGCGAGCGGTCCATCGTCGGACTGGCGAAGCGTCACGGCCTCAGCAAGTCGGTGGTTCACCGGATCATTCACCGCCAGTCGTGGAGCCATGTTTGATGTCCGACCAAGTGACAATCCAGCTCGACCTTAACTCGGTGGAAGGCTACCGGACGTTTTTGCGCGTCAAGTCTCTGCCCGTTTACAGATTCGTTGGCCGAACCGCTGTCTTTCCGGCGGAGTACGCTCAACAGGTCGGCGCCGCGAACGCCGTACCGGGCGCGGGCGGTTACGCGCCGCACCCGCGGCTGTTCGACTACCAGCGGGACATCAGCCGGCTCGCGGCGCGCAAGCGGAAGTTCGCGGTGTTCGCGGACTGCGGGCTCGGCAAGACGTTCATCGCGGCCGAGTTCGTGCGGCACGCGGTGGACCAGCTCCCCGCCGGGCGCCGGTGCCTGATCGTCTCGCCGCTGATGGTGGTCGATCAGACGGTGCGCGAGGTGGAGCGGTTCTACGGCGAGCCGGTGCTGACCAAGGTCCGCGCCCGCGACCTGTCCGCGTGGCTGGCGGGCGACCTGCCCGGGCGCGTCGGGATTACGAACTACGACGCGATCACCGGCGACATGACCGACCCGGGGCTGCTGGGCTGTCTCGTGCTGGACGAGTCCTCGATGCTCAAGTCGCACTACGGGGCCTGGGGGCAGCGCCTCATCGCGCTCGGGCGCGGGCTCGACTGGAAGTTGTGCCTTACCGGGACGCCGGCCCCGAACGACCGCATCGAGTACGCGAACCACGTGGTGTTTCTCGACCAGTTCCCGACGGTGAACAGCTTCCTCGCGCGGTTCTTCGTGAACCGCGGGCAGACGAACGAGCGGTGGGAGCTGAAGCCGCACGCGCTCAAACCCTTTTACAAGGCGCTGTCGCACTGGTGCATCTTCCTCACCCGCCCGTCGGTGTACGGGTGGAGCGACAACACCGCGCCCCTGCCGCCGATCAACGTCCACGTCACCGACGTGGAGCTGACCGCCGAGCAGAAGGAGCTCGCGCACCGGCTGACGGGCGGGCTGTACGGGGCGGCGGCGTTCAAACCGGGCGGGATCGGGTCGCGGTCGCAGTGGGCGCGGCTCGCCAAAGGGTTCGACCCGGACACCGGGGCGCCGGTCCCGAGCAACAAGCCGGGCGCGGTGTGCGACCTGGCGCGTGCGGCCCGGTCGATCGTGTGGTGCAAGTACAACGCCGAGCAGGACGACCTGGCGGCGCGGCTCCCCGGGGCGGCGAACGTGACCGGCGCCACGAATCAGGCCGACCGCGCCGAGCGCATCGCGGCGTTCTTGGACGGCACCATGCCGCAGCTCGTGAGCAAGCCCGAGATCCTCGGGTTCGGGCTGAACCTCCAGTGCGCCCGGCGGCAGGTGTTCAGCACGATCCAGGACAGTTACGAGGACTACTACCAGGCGGTGAAGCGGTCGAACCGCACCGGCTCGGCGCACCCGCTGGACGTGTACATCCCGGTCACCGACCTCGAGCGCCCGATGCTCGAAACCGTGCTCGCCAAGGCGAAGCGGGTGCAGGCCGACGCGGAGGAGCAGGAGCAACTGTTTAAGGAGGTCGGGCATGTGGACTTTTGAGGGCGACTACCACGTTCACCACGGCGACTGCATCGAGCACATGGCTGCGCTGCCGGCGGCGGTGTTCGACATGGCGGTTTACAGCCCCCCGTTCCCGAGCGTGTACGCCTACACGTCGAGCGACCGGGACATCGGCAACAGCGAGGACCTGCGCGGCGACGCGAAGCTGCACCTGTCCTTCTTCTTCCGGCAGTTCGCGCGGCTCCTGAAGCCGGGGCGGGTGGCGGTGGCCCACGTCCAGCAGATCCCGCGCATGAAGCGGGCCGGCGGGCGCGGGCTGCACGACTTCCGCGGGCTGTGCATCCGGCTCGGGGAGCGGGCCGGGCTGACGTTCGAGTACGACTGGCTGGTGCGCAAGAACCCGCAGGCGCAGGCCATCCGCGGGAAGGCGTGGGAGCTGAAGTTCCAGGGCGTCGAGACGGACCGGAGCATGTCGCGCGGCACGCTGTGCGACTACCTGCTGAAGTTCCGCGCCCCGGGCGAGAACGCGGTGCCCATCGACAGCGCCGGGCAGGTGTCGCGGAACGACTGGATCAAGTGGGCCGAGGGCGCGTGGTTCGACATCCGCGAGGCGGACACGCTCAACGGCCAGAAGGGGCTGAAGGCGGCGCGGGGCGAGAGCGACACCAAGCACATCTGCCCGCTGCAGCTCGAAGTCATCGAGCGGCTGGTGCGGCTGTACTCGAACCCGGGCGAGATCGTGTTCAGCCCGTTCGCGGGCATCGGCTCGGAGCTGGTGACCGCGCTCCGGCTCGGGCGCCGGGCCTACGGGTGCGAGCTGAAGGACGAGTACCACGCCGAGGCGGTGCGGAACTGCGCGGCGGTGGTGCAGTGGCAGGCCGAGCAGCCGGGCCTGTTCGACGACATGGCAGAAGAGGTCTGTCTCTGACAACCCGCGGCGCCGGTCTGCCGGAGCGTTTCCGGCAGCGGTCGGGGAGGGGTGGGGGCGACGGCATGACACTGGCCGAAGCGATCGAGGCGGGCGACCTGCTCGCGGTGGCGCGGCACTACGTGGCGGCGGGGCTGTCGGTGATCCCGGTGCGGGCCGACGGGTCGAAGGCCGCGGCGGTGAAGTGGGCCGACCTGATGGAGCGGGCGCCGACCGCCGACGAGCTGACCGCGTGGTTCGCCCCGCACCGCGCCGTGGGGGTCGCGATCGTCTGCGGGAAGGTGAGCGGCAACCTGGCGGTGATGGACTTCGAGAGCGATTCCGCGTGGCGCCGGTGGCACGACCGGGCGGCGGCGCTGGGAATCGCGGACTGGTACGCGGGGTTCCCGCTGGTGCGGACCCCCAAGGGCGGGCGGCACCTGTACTGCCGCATCGCGCAGCAGCCGGCCCCGGGCGGGAAGCTCGCCATGCGGTCCAAGTCGGAGACGCTCATCGAGGTGCGCGGGCAGGGGAACTACGTCCTCGCGCCCGGGTGCCCGACGTGCTGCCACGAACTGAACGCCCCCTACACCTTTGAATCGCTCGGGTGGCTCAATGGCTGACCGCATCGACGCCGGCGACTACGAGGTGCTGTGTCTCCTCGCCCGCGAGTTCAACGAGTGGGTGCCGCCCGAGCGCGCCCGGACCAGCGCGGCCGGCGCGCCGTCGGACGCGAAGGGCGACCGCCCCGGCGACGACTTCAACCGCCGCGCGCGGTGGGAGGACGTGCTGGCGCCGCACGGCTGGACGGTGGACCACACGGCCGGCGACGTGACGTACTGGACCCGGCCGGGCAAGGCGCGGCACACGAGCGCTAAGACCGGGAAGTGCAAGACCGAGGGCGGCGGCGACCTCCTGTACGTGTTCAGCACGAACGCGCACCCGCTGGAGGCCGACACCGCGTAC
>JBJSXS010000278.1:0-4578 GCA_046086545.1 Gemmata sp. | reverse complement strand
CTGCCGAAGTGAGACGCCCCGGCGAACGGCCGGGGCGGGCCGGCCGGTGAGGCGTTTGTGTCGCGCCGCCGCTCACCCCGGCCGTTCGCCCAAATCGTGAACCCACCCCGTCGGCTCCAGCCGCTCGCGCGTTCCGGCGCGCTCCAGCCACAGCCCCGATTCGACGCACTCCCCGACCTTCGCGAGGCCCGGCACCGGGGGGGCGCGGAACAGCCTCGCGCCGTCGTGCGGGGAGACCGCGAACAGCAGCTCGAAGTCCTCCCCGTCGCCGAGCGCGTGCTGGAGCGGCGTCTTGCCCGAGGTGCGCGCCAGTTCGCGCGCGGCGCCGGAAACGGGGACCGCGTCCGCGAACAGCACCGCGCCGCACCGGCCCTCTTCGCAGATGTGGTTCAGGTCGGCCGCGAGGCCGTCGCTGATGTCGAGCATCGCGCGCAGCGGAACCGCCTCGTGCAGCGCGAGGGCCTCCCGCACGCGCGGGGTGAAGTCGAGGTGGTGCCCGAGGATGCTGCCGCCGAGCGGCCCGGTGACGAACAGCCAGTCCCCGGGCCGCGCGCCGCTGCGGCGCACCGGGCCGCGCGCGGTCGCCTCGCCCAGCGCGGTCACCGAGATCACCAGCGGGCCGCTCCAGCTGTTGGTGTCGCCGCCGGCGACGGCGACCCCGAACGCGTCCGCGACCTCGCGCAGCCCGAGGAACAACTCCCGGGCGAGCGCGCCGCCCCCCCGCGGCAGCGCGACGCTGACCACCGCGGCCGTGGGCGTGCCGGCCATCGCGGCGATGTCGCTCAGGTTCGCCGCCATGGCCTTGCGCCCGACCCGGCGCGCGCCGACCTCCGCCAGCACGAAGTCGGTGCCGTCCATGAGCATGTCGGTGGTCACCAGCAGTTCGCGCGTCGTCGGGGCGAGCGCGGCGCAGTCGTCGCCCGGGCCGACGGGCACGCGCGGGTCGGGGGGCGTCTGCGCGCGCAGCCACGCGATGTACTCGAATTCGCCCGGCATGAGTTGGGCCTCCGGATGTCACCCGCTGTCAGTGTAGGCGCGGTTTGCGCTTGCCCCGCCCGGGGGGGCACGGTATCTGCCGCCCGCTCGATCGTGGAGGGGGGTGGCCTGTGTGGGGGGAAACCCGCGTGGCGGCGCGGCTCGCGCTCCCGGGGCGCGCGGCGCGGCTCGCGCTCCGGGGGCGCGTGCGCGCGGTGCGGCAGAAGCTCGCGTTCGCCGGCGGCGCGCTGCTGGCGGCGCTGGCCGCGGTCGCGCTCGGCGAACTGTACCTGCGCGTCGCCCCGCCCGGCGACCTCGCCCCGTACCTGCAAGAGGGCGACCGGCCCGGGCCGTTCACGGCCGACCCGACGTTCGGGGTGCGGTACCGCTCGCTCGAGGCGCTCGCCGCCGACAACCCCGGCCGCCTCGACCCCTACCGGCCGCTCTTCAACAGCCCGGGCGCGCCGCCGGTGTGGGCGTTCTTCGGCAACTCGTTCGTGCAGGCGCCGGACATGCTCGCGGACACCACCCGCAAGCTCGTCCCGCAGCGCGTGACGTTCAACCTGGGGAAGAACGAACTGCCCGCGGTGCGGCTGGCGCAGGCCGCGCTCCTGCTCGACAGCGGCCTCGCGCCGGAGCGCGTGTTCGTGGTGCTCATTCCTCTCGACGTGGCGGCGTACGCGCTGCACGGGCTGGACCAGTACCGCGCGACCCCGTCCGGCGCGCACGCGTTCGCGCCGCGCCTGCCCCCGGTGGGCGGCGGGCTGGTGCGGGACAGCCGGCTCGCGCTGAAGGGGTGGACGCGGACCACGCTGCACCAGAACCGCCCGTTCTTCTCGGCTGCGGCGCTGTACACGCGCGTGGACCCCGCGATCCGGGCCGACGTGCGCACCGGGCTCGGCGGCCTTGCCGCGGTCGCCGCGCGGCACCGCGTCCCGGTCACCGTGGTGCTGCTGCCCAGCCACGAGCAGGTGTGCCGCGGGTTCGGGTTCGCCGTCCAGGACGCGCTCGCCGAGGACGCGCGCGCGGTCGGGTTCGACGTGTGCGACGTGCGGGCCGCGTTCCTGGCTTGCCCCGACAAGCCGGCCCTGTTCATCCCGGACAAGCACTTCTCCGAGGCCGGCAACCGGGTGCTGCTGGCCGCGATCCTGGAGCACCTGAACGCGCCCGGCCTCCCGGCCCCGGCGGAGGTGCGGCCGTGAGCTTCGAGCAGAAGCCGTTCCTGATCCTGTTCGCGGCGGCGTTCGTGTGGTGGCGGCTGGTCCGCTGCCGCGAGCGCTCGGCGGTCGCGCTGCTGCTGTCCGCGAGCCTCCTGTTCTACGCGTACAACCACTGGTTCCTGCTGCCGATCCTGCTCGCGTACTGCGCGGCGAACTGGTTCGTCGGGCGCCGCCTCGAACGCACCCCGCGCCCGCGGGCCTGGCTCGCGCTCGGGGTGGGCCTCAACCTGCTCGGGCTCTGTTACTACAAGTACACGCCGCTGCTGGTGCAGACCGCCGTCGACCTGCTGCCGGGCGCGCTGCCGCCGCTGTCGCCCGGCGCGTTCGATAAGTGGAGCATCCCGTACGGCATCTCGTTCTACGCGTTCACCGGCATCGCCTACATGGCGGACGTCCACCGGAAGACGACCCCGGCGGAGGCGAGCTTCTGGCGCTACGCGCTCTCGGCGTGCTTCTTCCCGCACCTGGTAGCGGGGCCGATCCTGCGGCCGAACGAGTTCCTCGACCGCGTGCGGGAAGGGCAGATGCCCCAGGCCCCCGAGGCCCCAGGCGAAGCGGTGTGGCTGGTCGCGCGCGGGTTCTTCAAGAAGCTCGTGGTGGCCGACCGCATCGGGGCGACCATCGACCCGTTCTTCGCGCACGTCAGCGACCCGACGACCGCGGGCGTGTGGGCGCT
The DNA here is from genome assembly GCA_046086545.1 of Gemmata sp. Lineage (GTDB taxonomy): Bacteria > Planctomycetota > Planctomycetia > Gemmatales > Gemmataceae > Gemmata. The sequence goes on along the minus strand of JBJSXS010000278.1, from coordinate 1,707 downwards.
GCCGTACGTGTGGCTGTACGCGCTGCAGATCTACTTCGACTTCTCGGCGTACACGGACATGGCCCGCGGGTTCGGGCTCCTGTTCGGGTACCGGTGGCCCGAAAACTTCGACAGGCCGTACCTCGCGACCAACATCACCGAGTTCTGGCGCCGCTGGCACATGACGCTGTCGCGGTTCCTGCGCGACTACGTGTACATCTCGCTCGGCGGGAACCGGCACGGGCGGTTCCGCACGCACCTGAACCTGATGCTCACGATGCTGCTCGGCGGGCTGTGGCACGGCGCGAGCTGGGCGTTCCTCGCGTGGGGCGGGCTGCACGGCGCGTTCCTGATCCTGCACCGGCTGTGGGCCGCGACGCCGCCGGCGCGGTGGCTGAACGCGCGCGCCGGGCTTGCGGCCGCGGTCTGGCACGCGGCGGCGGCGGCGCTCACGTTCCACTGCGTGTGCCTGGCGTGGTGCTTCTTCCGCCTGACGCGGCTCGCGGACAGTGCGGCGTGCGTGCGGAAGTGGTTCGAGTGCGACCCGGCGAAGATGTGGTCCGGGCCGTGGACCGACCCGGCCGTCTGGCTCGCACTGGCCCTGTACCTGGCGCTGTCGGGGGCGGCCGGCGCGGTCCGAGATCAGAGGGCCGACCGGTTCGGGGCGCGGGGCGCCTTCGGGGCCGGGGCCGCGTGGGGCCTGCGGCTCGGTACGCTCGCGCTGGCCGCGCTGCTGGCCCCGACCGGCGCGAAGGCCGCGTTCATCTACTTTCAGTTCTGATCATCACCGCGCCGCGACGGCGGGCGCCGTGCGGCCCGCGGCGTGCGCGCCGCACGGGGGCACTTCGGCCAACTGGTTCAGCTCCGCGACGATGCTCGTGCGCAGCGCCTCTTCCAGTTCCGCGAGCGCCCGGGCCGCGGGCATGCCGTCCAGCACACGGTGGTCGAAGTGCAGCCGCACGGGCACGGTGCCGTCGTCCTGAACGACCCCGGTGTTGAGCGCGCAGGCGAGCGGGCCGATCAGGTTCAGCGCGGCCGCCCCGCCGGCCCCGGTCAGGCTGATGCCGAAGGTGCCGAAGTTCCGCGCCTTGATCTTGCCGGACCACGCGGTCGCGTACTTCCACAGGGCGCGCCGCGCGGGCAGCGGCAGCCGGGTGAACCGGATCGCGCGCCGGAACGGCGCCACCTCGTCCACGGGTGCGGTCTTCCACTCGTCCAGGCGCGCCGCCAGGTCGGCGAGCGGGAGCCGCTCGGGGGACCTCACGAACCCGAAGAACACGCCCGGCTCGCCCCGGTACTCGCGCTCGACCGCGACGGACGCCACGTTCTCGTCGGCCTGCCACAGGTGCGGCCACGGGAGCGGCAGGTACGCGCGGCGCAGCTCCGGGTGCCGGGCCGCGACCGCGCCGAACGCCTTGGTGAACAGCAGCACCCACGCGGGCGGCCGGGCCAGCCCCTTGCGGGCCGCGACCACCGCGCTCAGGTCCATCGTCCGCTCGAACGTGACCACCGGCGCGTGCCGGGACGCGTGCAGCAGGTCGCACACCAGCCGGCGCGGGACGGACAGGCCCAGCCGGTGGCCGGAAACGGGCGTCATGGTCGCACGTGGTCTCGGAGGGCAGAGCGCGACGGCGCCGCCTGCGGGGGGCGCCGTCGCGGGTGGATAGTGTCGGGCGACCCCCCCTATTCTGCCCCCTTCGGTTCGGGCAAAAGGGCAAAACCGCCCAC
>JBJSXS010000277.1:0-3197 GCA_046086545.1 Gemmata sp. | reverse complement strand
GTCGATCAGGAGCCGCACCTCGCGCTGGCGCTGGGCGGCATCGGCACGGACGCCGGGTCGGGCGTGCCCGTGCAAGAGGAGCCGGTGCTGGTGCGGATGCACAGCGAGTGCCTGACCGGCGACGTGCTGCACTCGGCCAAGTGCGACTGCGGCCCCCAGCTCAAGTACGCGATGCAGCAGGTGGCAGAAGCCGGTCGCGGGGTGATCGTGTACATGCGGCAGGAGGGGCGCGGCATCGGCCTGTTGAACAAGCTAAAGGCTTACAAGCTCCAGCAGGAGGAAGGTCTGGACACGGTGGAGGCGAACAGGCGCCTCGGCTTCGCGCCGGACCTGCGGCACTTCGGCATCGGGGCGCAAATCCTCCACGACCTCGGGGTGCGCGACATCAAGCTGCTGACCAACAACCCGCGCAAGGTGATCGGCCTCGAAGGTTACGGGCTGCGCATCGTGGAACGCGTCCCGATCCAGATGCAACCGGGGGACCACAACCGCGCCTACCTGCAAACGAAGAAGGACAAGCTGGGCCACCTGTTCGACGAGTTCGAGAAGGGCGGGGAGTAAAACCTGGTCACGGTTCGCGTTACGGGCACCCTGCCCGCCGTCACGATCTCGGCTCACACCAAAACGTCCTTGTTCTCGAACGGGCCGCGCATCTGCTTGCGGTACACGTGGGCGCTGCCGTCCACGATGCCCTCGGTCTGCTTGACCTTCACGAACTGCTCGGCCGGCGCCTCGGACTCGTCCCACTTCAGCGGCCCCTCGCCCCCCACCTGGCAGAACAGCGCGTGGTCGAACTCGGCCCTCGCGGGCACGGTGCCGTCGTGGATGTGTACCGTCGGGAAGAACAGCACCCTCCTGTCGGCGCGCGGGAACTCGAACGCCATCGGGTGAACCTTGCTCTGGTCGTCTTTGGGCTTTTTCAGTTTGAAGACCGCGAAGCCCCACTCCTTGTACTGCGGCAACTTGTCCCACACGCCCGCGGGCAGCCGGAACCGCTTGTCCAGGCGGTCGAAGTCTTTGAGGGTCGGCACGAACGACGCGACGAAATCGCCCACATCGACCACCGGCAGCGCGTTGCCGAGCCCGCCGGGCTGGGGTAGCCCGACTCCGCGCGGCGGGGGCGGCGCCGGGAACCCCTTCCGCAGGTCCGCGAAGAACGTGTCGTACTTCTTGAGGCTGATGAACCTGACCGCGTCCTCGGCGCTCCCCTTGGGCGTCGGAACGGGAAGGATCATGGCGAGGTCGGCCTCGGCCGCGAACGTCATGCTGTAGACGAGGAACTGGCGCCCGTCTTTCGAGGCCCGGGCGAAGATGTTGGTGTCCGCGACGACGTCCACCGTGCCGGAAAAGCAACACACGACGGCACCTCCGGGAAGCGACGAAACGACAGGATTATTGCGCCCGCGGAGGGGCTGTGTCAAACGACCGTTACGCACCGGCGTGGCGACCCGCTCGCGGTCGGCACACCCGGCCCGCGGGAACGGCGAACGCCCGGCCTTCGGCCGGGCGTTCGATCGCGATCTCAGCAGATCATTTACTTATCGCGGCTGGTGTCACCGAGCGCGGCCTGCGCCGCGGCCAGTCGCGCGATCGGCACCCGGAACGGCGAGCAGCTCACGTAGTCCATCCCGATCTTGTGGCAGAACACCACGCTGTCCGGGTCGCCGCCGTGCTCGCCGCAGATGCCCACCTTGAGGTGGGCGTTGTGCTTGGCCTTACGGCTCTCGCGGCCCTTCGCGATGCCGATCTTCATCAACTCTCCGACGCCGTTGAAGTCGATCGTCTGGAACGGGTCGATCGGCAGCACCTTCTCCTTCAGGTACGTCGGCATGAACCCCTTGATGTCGTCGCGGCTGAAGCCGAACGTCATCTGGGTCAGGTCGTTCGTGCCGAACGAGAAGAACTCGGCCTCGGCGGCGATCTGGTCCGCGGTGATGCACGCCCGCGGCAGCTCGATCATCGTGCCGATCTGGTACTCCACCTTGACGCCGGCCTTCTTGATGCACGCTTCCGCGACCGCGATGGCCCGCTTCTTCAGCATCGTCAGCTCTTCGACGACGCCCACGAGCGGGATCATGATCTCGGGCAGCACGCTCTTGCCCTTCTTCTTCACCTCGATGGCGGCCTCGATGATCGCCCGCACCTGCATGTCGCCGATCTCGGGGAACACAACGGGCAGCCGGCACCCGCGGAAGCCCATCATCGGGTTGAACTCGTGCAACTCGTCGACGCGCTCCCGGATCGCGCTGAGCGGCACGCCCATCTGCCGGGCCACTTCTTCGGCCCCTTCGACGTTCTCCTTCTGCGGGAGGAACTCGTGCAGCGGCGGGTCGAGCAACCGGATGGTGACCGGGTACCCGTCCATCGCCTCGAAGATGCCAACGAAGTCGGCCCTCTGGAACGGCTCGATCTTCGCGAGCGCCTTTTCACGCCCTTCGACCGTGGTCGAGAGTATCATCTCGCGCACCGCGGCGATGCGGTCCTTGCCGAAGAACATGTGCTCCGTACGGCACAGCCCGATGCCTTCGGCGCCGAACTCGCGGGCCTTGAGCGCGTCCGCGGGGGAGTCCGCGTTGGTGCGGATCTTCAGTTTGCGGCCCTTGTCGGCCCACGTCATAAGCGTGGCGAAGTCACCGGTCATCGACGGCGGCACGGTCGGCACCTTGCCGATCATAACGTCGCCGGTGGTGCCGTTGATCGTGACGAACTCCCCGGCCTTCACGGCCTTGCCCGCGATGGTGATGGTCTGAGCTTCTTCGTTGATCTTCACCGCCTCGCAGCCGACGACGCACGGCTTGCCCCACCCGCGGGCGACCACGGCCGCGTGCGACGCCTTGCCGCCGGTGCTGGTGAGAATGCCTTTCGCGAGGTGCATGCCCGCGACGTCTTCGGGCGAGGTCTCCTTGCGGACGAGCAGAATCGGGTCGTTCGGGTACTTCTCGGCGTGCGCGACCACCGCTTCGGCGGAGAGCAGCACCATGCCGGAGGCGGCGCCGGGGCTGGCGGCGATGCCCTGCGCCACCGGCTTCTCCTTGGCCTTCGGGTCGAGCTGCGGTTGCAGCAGGTGGTTGAGCGAGTCCGGGGCGACACGCTTGACCGCCGTCAGCTCGTCGATCAGCTTTTCCTTGACCATCTCGACCGCGATGCGAACCGCCGCGGTGCCGGTGCGCTTGCCGCTGCGCGTTTGCAGCATGTAT
>JBJSXS010000276.1:0-2585 GCA_046086545.1 Gemmata sp. | reverse complement strand
TCGCTCGCGGCCCAGCAGCTCGCCGGCCAGGCGCGGCTCGTGGCGGGCCTGGGCGCGCCGGTGTGGCTCGTGGGCGACCCGGGTAGCGGCAAGGAGACCGTCGCGCGCGTGATTCACCACACCGGCGCCGCCCGCGACCGGGCGTTCGCCGGCGTCGACTGCGCCGGGCTTCAGCCGTACCTGATCGAGAGCGTTCTGTTCGGTCACGGCGGGCTGGGCGACTCGGACCGCGTGGGGACCGTGTACCTGAAGGAGCCGGCGGCGCTGCCCCGCGACCTGCAGCAGCGGCTCGCGGACCACTTCACAGCGAACGCCGCGATCCGGCTCGTGTGCGGGTCCGAGCGGGCCGCACCCGCCGCGGTCGCCGCGGGCGCGCTGGTGCCGGCGTTCCAGACGGCCTTGTGTGCGTTCGAGCTGCGCGTGCCTCCGCTGCGCGAGCGCCTGGACGACCTGCCGCGACTCGCAACGCACTTTCTGGGGCGCGCGCTCGATCCGGAGGCGCTCGCGGTCCTGCGGGCGCACCCGTGGCCCGGGAACCTGCGGGAGTTGGCCGAGGTGCTGTCCGCGGCCGGCGCCGCGGCGCCCGACGGCCCGGTGCTGCGCGAGCACCTGCCCCACGAGTTACGCGCGGCCGCGGGAATCGTGCGCGCCCCCCCGCCGAAGCCGCTGAACCTGGACCAACTGCTCGCAGCGGCCGAGCGGCACATCATCCGGCTCGCGCTGAAGCGCACCGGCGGGCGCCCGGCGGCCGCGGCCGCGCTGCTCGGCGTGCCGCGCGCCAAGTTGTGGCGCCGGCTGGTCGCGCTGGGCGTCCCGGTTCCGCCCGAGCCGCGGAAGGCCAGCGAGGAGTAGCCGTGCGCGCGCCGCAGGTGGTGATCGTCGAAACCGACGGCCGGATCGCCCGGCTGCTGGCCGAACTGGCGGCCGACGGCCGGTGGCTGCTGCGCGGCGCGCGGGCCGCCGCCGCGGGGCCGCTGGTGCGCGACCGGCGGCCGTCGGTGCTGGTGGTTCAGGTGGCGCCCGCGGACGACGACCCGTCGGCGCTGGAACTGATCGCGGACGCCGGCCGGCGGTTCCCCGACGTGCCGGTGGTGGCGGTCAGCGACGCGAAGCTGAACGACGCGGACCGCACCGCGTGGACCGCCGCGCTGTTCGACCTCGGCGCCCGGTACGCGCTGTTCCCGCCGCTCACGAAGCCGGTGCTGGAGGACGTGGTGAGCGGGCTGATGGGCGCCGCGGCGCGCCGCGCGGGCGCGCCCGCGGCGCCCGCGCCGGTGCCGGCCGCGCCGCCCAAGCCGAAACCGCGACCGAAGAAGCGCGCCCCCGCCGACGAGGTGATCGACCTGGCCGACGACGAGTTGCACGAATGAACCCGCCCCCAGCGCTACCGGTACTCGACGCGGCCCGCTGCACCGGGTGCGGGGACTGCGTCACCGTGTGCCCGACGCAGTGCCTCGCGCTGGCCGGCCCGCACCCGTGGCTGCCGCGGCCCCGCGACTGCGTGTCGTGTTCGCTCTGCGTGCTGGCGTGCCCGGCCGACGCGCTGCGGCCGGAGCCGCTCGAGCCGTGACGCCCGGCGCAGACGCGGCGGCTCATCTTGTGGTTCGCGGTTCCCATCGCCCCGCCGGTCGGTATACTAAGTGTCTCGAAGTCGAGATACTTTCGTGTCCTCTACACAGGCGACCAGAGATGGCCGACCCGAACCCGACCGCCGCGGCGACCGGCACCCCGATGAGCGGGGCCGACATCCTCGTTCACGCCCTCATCCGCCACGGGGTCGACACCGTCTTCGCGTACCCCGGCGGCGCCAGCATGCCGATCCACCAGGCGCTCACCCGCGTCCAGGACCGGCTCCGCACCATCCTGCCCCGGCACGAGCAGGGCGGGGGGTTCATGGCCCACGGGTACAGCCGCACCACCGGCAAGGCCAGCGTGTGCGTGTCCACCTCCGGCCCGGGCGCGACCAACTTCGTCACCTGTATCGCCGACGCGAAGATGGACTCGATCCCGACCATCTTCATCACCGGGCAGGTGAGCACCAGCGTCCTGGGCAACGACGCGTTCCAGGAAACGCCGATGGTGGAGATCTGCCGCGGCATCACCAAGCACCACTACCTGCTGACCCGGACCGAGGACATCACGCGGGTGGTGAAGGAGGCGTTCCACATCGCCACCACCGGGCGCCCGGGGCCGGTGCTGATCGACGTGTGCAAGGACGTGCAGGTCAAGAGCATCGTGCCGGACTGGGACCCGCCGATGGACCTGCCCGGGTACCGGCCGATGCGGAAGGCGCCGCGGGCCGAGCTGGAGCCGATCGTCGCCGCGATCCGCGCCAGCAAGAGGCCGTTCATCTACGCCGGCGGCGGCATCACCCACGCCGGCGCCGCGGCCGAACTCAAGGAGTTCGCGGAGCTGGTCGGCGCGCCGGTGGGCCTCACCGTGCACGGGCTGGGCAACTTCCCGGCCGAGCACTACCTGTGCCTCCAGATGCTCGGGATGCACGGCACCGTGTACTCGAACTACGCCATCAACGAGGCCGACCTGCTGCTCGCGCTGGGCGTGCGGTTCGACGACCGGGTGACCGG
>JBJSXS010000275.1:0-4261 GCA_046086545.1 Gemmata sp. | reverse complement strand
CCGCCGCCGCACCGGGCACGACCGACGGGCGGCGCGACGCGCTCGCGCGATACGGGGCGGCCGTGCTGAACCTCCGCCGCGACCGCCTGCTCACCGCCGCCAGGCAGTTCGAGGCCGCCGCCAAAGCCGACCCGGACGCGGCCGCGCCGCTCAAGGAACTCGCGAAGCTGTACTCGCAGATCGGTCGTGAGCCGGAAGCGATTCGGCTCGCGCGCCGGGTGCTCGACAAAGACCCGGCCGACCACGACACGGCACTGCTGCTCGCGCGGCTGCTGTTCGACGCGGGCGAGCCGAAAGAGGCGGTCGCGGCGGCCAGGCTCGCGGCCGACAGCAAGGCGCTCGCCGAGCGCCCCGAGAAGGCCGTTCGCGCGTACCGCTACCTCGCCACCCTGTGCGAGAAGACCGACGACCTCGCGACCGCGGAACTCATGCTCCGCAAGGCGGTGGAAGTGGTCACCACCCGCCGCGCGGAGGCGGTCAAGAGCGCCGCGTTCACCCCGAAGGAGGCCGACATCGAGGCCGCCGAGTGCCTCGAGCGGCTCGGGCACCTTCTCGTCAAGGCGCGGAAGTTCACGGCCGCTGTCGAGGCGTACCGCGCCGCGGCGGCCCTGTACGCCGACCGCCGCAAGGCCGACGACCCGCCCGGCGCCGCCCGGCTCGCGTGGAACCTGTCCGGCGCGCTCCAGGCGAAGGGCGATCCGGCCGACGCGCTGCCGCACCTCGAAGAGTTCCTCAAGCTCCAGCCGCAGGCGGCGGAACCGTACCAGCGGCTCGCGCAGGTGCTGCGCGCCGCCGGCCGCGCGGACCAGGTGGCGCCCGCGCTCCGCAAGTGTGCGGACGGCGACCCGCTGAACCGGCCGCTGACGGCGGTGCTCGCGGCGGAACTGGCCGCCGACCCCGGCACCCGCGCCGACGCCGACAAGCTGTTCGCCGCGCTCGCGGGCGTCACCTCCGACCCGAAGGTGGTCGCGGTCGTCGTGCGGTCGCACCTCGACACGCGGCGCCCGGGCGAGATCATCGCCGACCTGGACCGCGCGTTCGTGGCGCTGGACGCGAAAAAGAAGGAGAAGCCGGACGGCCCGGGCGCGGCCGGCGCGAGGCAGTTCGCCGCGGACAAGGCCCGTGCGATCGGCGACGCGCTGCGCGACGACCCGGACGGCGTGGCCGCCCTCCTGCGGGCCGCGGCCGAAGACCTCCGCACCGGCACCAAGCGGAACCACGGCACCTACTACTTCCTGGGCGCGCTGGCCCGCCGGCACCACAAGCTCGACCTGGCCGCGGCACAGTTCCGCCAGGCGGCCCTCCGCGCGCCGAAAGAGCTGCAGATGGACGCCTACGCGGCGCTCATCGACGCGCTGTGGCACGCGCACAAGCCGGGCGAGGTGGAGGCGGTGTGCCGCGACGGCATCGACGCGCAGGGCAACGCCATCCCGGTGTACTTCCAGTTCCACCTCGCCCGCGCGCTGGCCGAACAGGGGAAAGCGGACGAGGCCCTCGCCACGGCCGACAAGGCGATCCTCGCGGCCGCCGACACCGACCGGCTCGCGGTCCGGCTCCGCCGGCACCTCGTGCTGCGCGCCCTCGGGAAGTGGGACGACGCTATCGAATACGGCAAGAAGCTGCTGGAGGAGTTCGACACCCCGGCCGGGCGCCCGGCGGTGCGGCACGCGCAGGCGCTGGCCTGCTGGGGCGCCAAGAAGCCGGCCGAGGCCGAGGCGCTGTTACGCGCCATCCTCGATGACGACGCCGACGACGCCGGCGCGTGCAACGACTTGGGCTACCACCTCGCTGACCAGGGGCGCAACCTGGACGAGGCGGAGCGGCTGGTGCGGCACGCGCTGGCGCTGGACCGGGCCGAGCGGCGGAAGGCCGGCAGCCCCGAACCCGACAACGCGGCGTACCGCGACAGCCTCGGGTGGGTGCTGTTCCGACAGGGGAAGGTGGCCGACGCGCGGGCCGAGTTGGAGAAGGCGCTGGCCCTGCCGGACGGGGCGGCCGATGCGACCGTGTGGGACCACTACGGCGACGTGTTGTTCCGCGCCAACGAGAAGGCGAAGGCGCGGGCCGCGTGGGAAAAGGCCAAGGAACTGTACGCAACAGACCCCCGCCCCGCGACGCGGGCGGCCCGCGCCGAGGTCGCCCGCAAGCTGCAGCGAACCGCCCCGTAAAGTATGTCACCCGTGTGCCCGGCTCGGCGCTGGCGGTCGCCGTGGTCGGTTCCGACGGGGGGCCGGCCTGGGCGAAACCGTTGGGCCGCCGGAACCGAGGGCGACAACACGACAGAAGCCACGGGCCGATCAGTTGGTCTAACGCTCGGCCGGCGTACTGGCCGAGCGCGCGGCGAACCCAAGGCACCGGCTTCCGATGCGGCCTCAATCCAGATCCCAGAGGAGCACGCGCCCGAACCGCCCGCCGGCGACCGCAGTCGTCCCGTCCCCGGACACCGCCAGGCAGTTCACCCACTCCAACTGCCAGCTCCACTCGTTCACCAGGGTGCCGGTCGGCGCGTCCCACAATTGCACCCGGTTCCGCGGGCGCCTGACCAGGAGCCCGCGCCCGTCGGGCAGCAGCGCGAACGGCGGCTGCCACGCGCCCGCGTCCGACGCCTTGGCCGGTGCGAGAGTGAAGGTCGGCTCCAGAACCGCGTGCGGCATCGGCGCGACCGGCTCCGTGTGTGCCCGGTGAGCAACTAGGGCTTCGTCCGCGTGGTCATTTTCCAGGTCGGCGCCGAGGTCGTACACGCCCAGTGTGTACCTGTCGGTGAGCGCGAACCGGCGCCCGAGCGGGCAGAACCGCGCGACCGCGGGCCCGGCATCCGCAGCCGTCGCGGCCCCGCTCACCACGCGCCCGCGGTCGATGTCGAGCAGCTCCCACCGGCCGGGTGTGGCCAGCAGTGCGAGCCGCCCGTCCGCGGACAACGCCAGCGCGGTGGCCCAGGCCGGAGCCGGGCGCGAGTACAACTCTTTGGTGGCAAACCCCACATCCGGCGCCCAAACGAACCTCACCTGTCCGCCGCTCGCGCCGGTGAGGAACGGGCCGCGGTCCGCCAGCAGCAGGTTCGGATACCCCCGGCGGCGCGAACACACCGACGCGCCGGTGCTCGCGTCGAAAACCGCCAAGCCCCGTGGCGACCCGACCGCGAGGAACTTGCCTTCGCCGCAGAACACGATGCCCTTGAAGGAACTGGACTTCGGGAGCGCACACACGCCCCGGGTGTGACCCGTCGCGCGGTCGAGCAGCGTGACCCCGTGGTGCGGTTGCGCGACCGCGACCGTGCCGCCGTCCGGCGCAAAGGCGATGTGCGTGACCGGGTGCGGCGAAGCGGTCTTCAGCGGGATCATTAAGGCGCTCCCAACGGTGAAGGGTTCCCGTAACCGACGCCCGCCGCGGGCGCGGGGTTCGCCCGCATGATGGCGCACCACCTCAGAGGGCACACGGATGGATCAATGGTTGGACAGCGTATACCTGGTCGGCCGGTACAACTGGCTTCAGACGGGCGTGTGGCTGCTCGAGCATGGTGGCGGGGTCGCGGTTCTCGAACGGCCGCCAGCCGTGCCGGCGCGGCCCCGACCCCGCGGCCGACGCGCGAGCGGCCGCCGGCGCCCTCGAGGTCGCGGTGCGGTTCGTCCTCTGTACACACACGCATCACGATCACTTCAGTGCCACACGTCCGGCCCGGTGCGTCAAGAATTCCCCCGCGCCGAGCCGGTGTTGCAGCAGGGGTTCCGACACGTCGCCCGCGCCGATCCCGCCGTCCGGTACTTCGATTCCGGCGCGACTTTATTAGTTGGCGACGAACCGCTGCACCTCGTTCACGCGCCGAAGTACAGCCACACCGACACGATGGTGATCTTCCGCGGGGCCGCCTGTACGGAGGAGCGGGAGCTGAACACGGTGCGCGCGGTGAAGGGGCGGGTCCCCGTCGAGACGCGGCTGCGGTCGTGCGCGCGGATGATCGAGTTCGTACACCACAGGGCTACCGCGTTCACCGGGTGTACTCGGCCCACGCCAACGACCGGCGCGAGGGCGTGGACTTCGCCGCCCTGATGGCCGACACGCGCTCCGACCGCGAACTGCGGTAACGGGTTAATAGCCGCCCCCCACCCGGCACGGCGGCGCCGCAGCGGGTCGGCCGGCCACTTTTTTCAGTAGTGGGGGGCACCCAGGGCGTGCGCACTTTATTCGGCAGTGATTCCTTGGAGCACCCTCGGCATGCAGATTCTCGCCGAGGCGGCGAACGAGTGCGCACTTTATTCGGCAG
>JBJSXS010000274.1:0-2953 GCA_046086545.1 Gemmata sp. | reverse complement strand
CGGGCGGCGGTAGTCCTTGTCCTGCACGAACACGACGTTGCAGTTGCCGTCCCACTGGACGGCGCTGTTGGGCACCACCACCGCCTTCGGCTCCTCGCGCAGCACGATACGGCCTGTGCCGAACGTGTGTGCGAGGTACCGGCCGGTAGGGTCGTGCAGGTCGGCGCGGACCTTTACCGTGCGCGTCTTCGGGTCGGCCTGCGTGCTGCGCCACACCACCACCCCCACCTGCTCCTCTTTGCCGCTGTCGGGTTTGAACCGCACCGGTTGGCCGAGCTGCACCTGCCGCACCTGTTCGGCGGTGACGTCGAGCGTCACCCAGAGGCGCGAGGTGTCCACCAGCTCGAACAGCACGCGGGCCGCGTCCACCACCTCGCCGGCCACCACGTCGCCGCTGGTGACCACACCGGCCATCGGGCTGAACACCGGGAGCAGGTTGGTGGTGGTCGTCTTGGGGTCGAGCTGCTGGACGGCACCGGCGGGCAGCCCCAGGAAGTGCAACTTGCCTTCGCGCTGCTCGTCGGTCGCGTTTGCGACGTCGGACTCGTCGATGGGCAGGTCCAGGTTGACGAGGGCCTGCCGGGCCGCAGCCTGGCGGATGCGCGCCTCGCGAAGCGCCGCCTCGGACTCGCGCACCCGGGCGTCGGTGACCGCGCCGCCGGACGCCTTCAGGGTCGCGAGCGTCTGGGCCTTGCTGTCGGCGGCCGCAACCGCCTGCCGCAGTTCGGACTTCGCCTTGCCCACTTCGCCCGCCTCGATCAGGGCCAGCAGGTCGCCCGCTTTGACCGGGTCTCCGATCCGCTTGAACACCTTGTACACCGCGCCCGGGGCCCGGGCCGACAGGTGCGCGACGCGGGTCTGGTCGTACCCGATTTCGGCAGGCGCAGCGACCGCCTCCAGGACCGCGTCGCGGCCGACCACATCGACGCCGATGCCGGCCCTCTCGACGGCCTCATCGGAAGCGAACTGGATGCGGCGCGAGTGCAGCTTGCACCTGAGGCTGTTCTCGGCGCGAAAGGACAGGTCGAGGGCCCGCTGCGCGCGGGCCAGGTCGTCGGCACTCACCTGCGCCGCGGTCGGGAGTTGGCCCACCTCAGGGTGGCACAGCGGGCAGTCGTGAACGCCGTGTCTCGTACACCAGCCGAACTTCGGCGGCGCCGGCGACAGTTCGGGCTTGCACGCGACACACGCGGACCCGGGGACCCCGTGCTCGGCGCACCAGTCGTCCGGTTCCTTCTTTTCATCGGTCAGCGCGCCGAGTTTGGGCAGCGCCCAGTGGTTGGTGTGCCCCCACCAACCGGCGCCGCCGAGTGCCGCCAGCACGACAACCGGGGGCACCCCGCCGAGGGCGCGGCGCCAGACGCTCGGCCGCGGAAGCGGTTCTGCCGTACTCATGATCGGTCCCTATACGAGGCGGGCGGCGCAATGCTCTTGCGATACGAAAAAACAGTCAGACAATAAATTGATTTAAAACAGAAGTGCGCAGTGCTTCAAATGTTTGGGCGGGTCGGCGTGATCCGGTGCGAGGTCTTTACGAGCGGGGGCGTAGAAGGACGGTTGCACGCCCGTCGGATTCGGCGCGGGAGCGCCAACGAAGAGGCATAACTGCAGAAGGTCGGGCGTGTGGTCGGTTTGGTCCGGTGCGACCGCTCGCTCGGTCCCGTGCCCGGGACAGCCGGGCGCGTGGTCGTGGTGCGGTTGGGGTTCCGGGGCAGGCTCCTCCACGGTGCGCAGGAGTGTTGACAAATGCTCACTCGCGCCGCAGACACAAAGGCCCGGCGGGAGAAGGAGTGGCATGCACGCCACAAGCACCACGACTCGCGAAAGAACTCGCAAACACACCCCGATCGGAAAGGAGGCAGCCAACTTGTACGACCGCAGTATACCGTTTTGCAGGGCCGTGGCAAAAGGGCAACTCAACTCTTATCGGGGCTCGCGCTCGGAACGAAGCCCTGCGGGCATCGAGCACCTCCGCATCTTCCATCGACAGCAGCCCGAAACGGACGAGCGAGTGCCCCTCGTTGACTTCGGCCGGCACCTTGTGTCAGTCCGTACAGCGATCGAGAAGTCCAGGAGCCGCATGACGCCAAGGCATTCCCTGGCATCAATCTTGAATCACTACGAACGCGATACTTCACGAGAGCCGACGGCGAAGCGGTCGCGTAAACGGCAGCGGGCGCGGACTGGAGGTCCCACACCGAGTGTGTCAGGGTCAGTCACAGGACACACCCTTCGTATTGCACAGATTTGAACAACTCGTCTCGGATGCCGTGTTGGCGAAAGCCGCACCTTGCCCGGCAGATAGCGTCGACTGCCGGGATCCGCACTTGGCCTGTACGAACGCGAGTTCCAGAATTCGGCCAGCACCTTCGACTGCTCGGCAGCCCTCCGCGGACTCGTGCGAGCCCAACATTGCCGCGAAACGCTGCACGGGTGCGGTATCTTAGAAGCGCGACTTCACTGTCGCAGCGGCGGCGTTCGCGAGCCGGTCAACGGCCGATGCGCCTTCGTGTGGAGGCGCAATCGCGATCGAAATGTTCGGAACCCGCGCCCCCGGCGTTCTGCTCGCCGTTGGTTCGTCACGGCTTCGGCGAGGGGTCCATCTTTGACTGGGGCCACTCGTCCTCGAGGATCAGCCCCGCGATCTCGGCCGCAGCGCGCCACATGTCCGCCTGCGACTTCACGTACTCGAGGTTCGCCTCCGCGACCACCCGCTGTGCCCCGACGAGGCGAACGTAGTCGAAGTTGCCGGCCTTGTACGCCTGATCTGCCAGCAGGTACGACTCGCGCGCCTTCGGCAGGATCGTCTTCTTGTACCGCTCCGCGCGGACCAGCGCGCCGGCGTAGCCGTTGTGCGCGTTCGCGAGCTTGCCGCTCAGTTCCGTTCGCACCCGGTCCACCTCCGCCACCGCCTCACCGTACTGGGCCCGGGCCGCGCGGATGTTGCCCTGGT
>JBJSXS010000273.1:0-22050 GCA_046086545.1 Gemmata sp. | reverse complement strand
GGCCGGACCGGCCGGTGGAGCGCCGCAGTCGTGGTCGCGGTGAAGTGAGGTGCGTCCCGCCCTCGCGCGGCGGCTGTACGATCCGCGCGAGTTCAGCCCGGTGTCGGTCTCGGCCGCCGCGCGGCCGAGCTGCCGGGTGCGCCGGCCCCGACGCCCCTTCGTGCCGCCGCGGCGAAGGCGCCACGCGGGTGCCGGGTGCGCGTGCGGCCCGGTGCGGGGCAAGGAGCGGGTCGCATTTTGCGGTGCGCGCTGGCGGGCGCATTCGCGGTTTGATAGGCTTTACCGCACCGCCCCCTCTGGGAGCCTTTCACTCATGCGGTTGCCCCTCTCCCTCGCGCTGGCCGTGTGTACGGCGCTCGCGGCCCCGCCGGCGCGGGCCGAAGACAAGCCCGGGACCGGGTTCGTGGATAGGACGTTCAAGAACGCCGACGGCACCGAGTCGCCCTACGTCGTGTTCGTGCCGCTCGGCTACGACGGGCAGAAAGTGTTCCCCACCATCCTGTTCCTGCACGGGTCCGGTGAGACCAAGGGCGGCAGCAAGAGGCCGGTCGAGGTGGGCATCGGCGCCGCGATCAAGAAGCGCGAGCGGGAGTTCCCGTTCATCGTCGTCATCCCGCAGTCGGAGAAGCGCACCTGGGGCGCCGCCAGCGACGACGGCAGGCGCGCCCTCGCGATCCTCGACGAGGTGCAGAAGGCGTACAAGACCGACCCGAAGCGCCAGTACCTCACCGGGCTGTCGATGGGCGGGTTCGGCACCTGGAGCATCGCCGCGGCACACCCGGACCGCTGGGCCGCCATCGTCCCCATCTGCGGCGGCGGCAGCGTGAAGGACGCCGAGAAGATCAAGGACGTCCCGACCTGGGTGTTCCACGGCGACGCCGACGCCGCGGTGAAGGTGGACCGCTCGCGGGAGATGGTCGAGGCGCTCAGGAGGGCCGGCGGCAAGCCCAAGTACGACGAGTACCCCGGCGTGCCCCACAACTCCTGGGACAAGGCCTACGGCACCGACGAGCTGTACAAGTGGCTGCTGGAGCAGAAGAAGAAGTAACCCGAAACCGTTCGGCCGCGACCCGGGGCCCGTGGCCGAACGGCATCACATTCCCCTCTCTCGGAGACTCGCTGTGAACAAGAAGAACGTGAACCGCCGGACGTTCATCGCCGGCAGCGCCGCGGTCGGCGCCGCGATGAACCTGCCCGCAGTCAACTACGCGCGCATCGAGGGCGCGAACGCCAAGACCCGCGTCGCGTTCCTCGGCACCGGCGGCCGGTGCCAGCAGCACATCGACGTCATCGTGGACCTGCGCGACGAGGGCCAGCCGGTCGACCCGTTCGCGGTGTGCGACGTGTGGGACGGCGACGAGACCCTCGGCAAGCGCAACAACGACAAGAAGAACCGCACCGGGCGCGGCCTGTACCCCAGCGCCAAGACCTGCGGCATCCCGGCGGACGCCGGCAAGGGGCGGATCTCGAAGGACTACCGCACCATCATCGACAACAAGGACGTCGACGTGGTGTGCATCGCGACGCCGGACCACTGGCACGCGAAGATGGCCATCGACGCGATGGAGCGCGGCAAGGACGTCTACATGGAAAAGCCCATGACCAAGACGATCCAGGAGGCGATCATGGTCGTGGACGCGGCCGTCAAGTACGGGCGCACGGTCACCGTCGGCGTGCAGTCGATGGCCGACCCGACGTGGCAGGCCGCGCTCGAGTACATCCAGGCCGGCAAGCTCGGGCACGTGATGCAGGGCACCACCAGCTACTACCGCAACAGCAGCGTCGGCCAGTGGCGGTACTACCCGCTCAAGAAGGACATGACGCCCAAGACCATCGACTGGCGCATGTTCCTCGGCTGCGACTTCGAGCTCGGCGGGCAGAAGCTCGGCCCCACGCCGGAAGAGATGCCGTTCGACCGCGCCATCTGGGGCCAGTGGCGATGCTACTGGCCGCTCGGCGGCGGCATGTTCCCCGACCTGTTCGTCCACCAGACCACCCACCTGATCGCCGCGATGGGCGTGCGGTTCCCGCGCCGCGTGGTCGGCGCCGGCGGGCTGTACATGGAACTGGACGGCCGCGACGTGCCGGACGTGGCGACCGTCGTCGCCGACTACGAGGAGGGGTGCCAGGTCATCATCTCGGCCACGATGCTCAACGACACGCAGCTCGGGGAGCGGATCCGCGGCCACCTGGGCACGATCAACTTCACCGGCGGCGGCGACTACATGAAGGGCTTCGAGGTGGGCGGGCAGTACTTCAGCGGCGGCCCGGCGAAGCCGAAGGGCGGCGAGGCCGACAAGCCGGTCCACACCTTCGAGAACCCGAAGAGCGGCAACGCCACCCGCGCGCTGTGGGAGAACTTCCTGAGCCACGTCCGCATGAGCGACAAGCAGAAGCGCCGCGAGACGCTGAGCACGCCGGAACTGGGCGCCGCCGCGTTCGCGACGGTCAACATGGGCGTGCAGAGCTACCGGTTCGGCAAGGTGCTGTTCTGGGACAAGGAGAAGCGCGTCACCGCGGACGCGGACGCGAGCTGGGCCACCCAGTGGGAGAAGCGGAGCAAGGCCCGCGGCAAGCCGAACGAGGTCATGGGCTTCAGCCCGCCGAAGGGGTACACCGGCAGCAGCCTGACCCCGCCGGACTACCAGAAGCTCGAAGGTCCGTGGGCAAACGGCAAGGACCCGGCCGGGGAGTGATCCCCCGCGAACCCCGCCCGCCCGGGCGGGGTTCGCCCGGGCCCTCCGTGTCGGGCGCGGGCGGCTCGCTGCGCTGCAGCGGCCGAGCGGCCGCGTGCCGGAGCGCCCTCCCCGCGCCGCCGGCGGAGGGGCGGCCCGCCCGACACGGTTGTTTTCGCCCGCGCGCCGCCGGCACTTCAATGGCCCCCCTAGCGGACACGCACGTTCACCTGCTCGCGGGCCTCGACGACGGCCCGCCCGACGCCGGCGTCGCGCTCGCGATGTGCCGGATGCTCGTGCGCGAGGGCGCGCGCCACGCCACCGCCCTCGCGCACCAGAACCCCGGGTACCCCGCGAACGACGCGCGACACCTGCGCGCCGCCGCCGCCGCACTGAAGGCCCAGCTCGCGGCCGAGCAGGTGCCGCTCGCGGTGTACCCCACCGGCGAGGTCATGCTCGCGCCGGACACACTCGCCGAGTGGCGCGCGGGGCGGCTCCTGTCGGTCGGCGACCACAGGCGGTTCCTCCTGGTGGAGATGCCGCACAGCGGGCTCATCGACGCGCTGCCGCTGGCGGAGGCGCTTCGGCCCGAGGGCGTGCGCCTCGTCATCGCGCACGCCGAGCGCTACCCCGAACTGCTCGACGACCTCGCGCTAACGCAGAAGTGGATTGAGGCCGGGTGCCTGATTCAGGTGACGGCCCGCGCCCTCGCGGAACCGTGGGACGCGGGGTTCGAGGCCGCCCTCAAGAAGTGGGCGAAGGGCGGGTTCATACACCTGCTGGGTTCCGACGGGCACGGCATTGACCGGCGGCGCCCGGCGCTCGCGCCCGGGTTCGGGCGCCTCGCGAAGTGGGTGGGCAAGGGCCACGCGCAGCGCATCGCCAGCGAGTGGGGTGCCGCGGTACTGCAGGGCCGGTCCGTGACCGTGCCCGCGCCCCGCGCGGAGGGCCGGGGCTGGTTCGCGCGGCTGTTCGGCGGGTAACTCTCCCGTGGTAACCCGGGCCGGTTTTTCCGGCCGAGCCGTTGACGCGCCCTCTCCCACCGGGCAACAATACACCCCTGCGGGTCGGCCCTACCCCCTCGCTGCCGCTGCCACGGCTCTGGGACCGACCCGCCGGACCCGCTAACCGCCCCGCCGTCGCCCCTCTGCTGAACCTATTCCGAGTTGGGAGTTGCACCACGATGCACCGCACCTGCGCTCGCGGCTTTGCTGCGTTCCTGCTCGTCAGCCTGTCGTGTGCGGTCGGTGACGCGCAGCCCACGCCGGACCAGCAGGCCGAAGCGCTGCTGAACGCCGGGCGCAAGGCGTACAACGAGGGAAACGCACAGTTCGCCGCGGAGCGGTTCACCGAACTGCTGACCAAGTTCGGCGGCTCCAAAGACGCGAGCGCCGCCCGCTACGGCCTCGGCCTGGCGCTCCTCGACCTGCCCGACCGCAACTACCAGAAGGCGCTCGACGCGTTCCTGCCGCCCGCGGCCGACGCCAAGCTGCCCGAACAGGGCGTCGCGCTGTACCACGCGGGCGTGTGCCAGCGCGGGCTGGGTCAGAAGGAACTCGCCGAAGGTGCTGCGAAGCCGAACGAGTTGCCGCAGCGCACCCAAAACGCGAACAGCAAGTTCGCCGAGGCCGCGAAACTGTTCGTGCAGGCGCGCGACGTGCTCGAAAAGAAGAACCCCGGCGACGCGGAGTGGGTCAACCGCGCCCGGTGCGACCAGGCCGAGATGGAGCTGCGCCTCGGCAAGCACAAAGAGGCGCGCGCCACGGTCGAGCCGCTCGTAAAAGAGCAAGCCCTCGCGAAAAGCAAGTTCAAGCCGCTCGCGCTGTACTACCACGGCACCGCGAGCTTCCTGCTGAGCGACGTCCCGAGCGCCGCGAAGTCGCTCGGGCAGCTCGCGCCGTTCGAGCAGCCGTACGGCCCGCACGCCCGCTACCTGATGGGCCGCGTCCACATGTCGCAGGGCGAGGGCGCGGAGGCCGCCGCCGCGTTCGACGCGGTGCTCGCGGAGTACAACAAGCAGAAGGCCGCGGCCGCCGAGGCGCTCAAGCAGCCGCAGCGGTTCGCCAACGACCCGTGGGAGAAAGCGCGGCTCGAGGACCTGGTCAAACTGCCCCACCCGGACCACGTCGCGGGCAGCGCGTTCTACGGCGCGTGCCTGAACTACGAGGCCGGTAAGTTCGGCGACGCGCTCGCCAAGCTCGACGGGTTCGCGAAGCACTACACCGCGTCGCCGCTCAGGGACGACGCGACGCTCCGCATGGGCTTCTGCCAGGCGCAACTGAAGCAGTTCGACGTGGCAGTGAAGACGCTCCAGCCCCTGACCGCCCACCCGCGCCTTTCGGACCAGGCGCTGTTCTGGACCGGCAAATCGCAGGCCGGCCTCGCGGCCGCGGCCGACCCGAACAACCCGACCCAGCGCGCGCAACTGTTCAGCGCCGCGGTCAACACGCTCCGCAGCGCCGCGGACAAGGCGAACGGCGGGGACGCCGACGCGAAGGCCCGGCGCCCCGGGTACCTGCTCGAGCTTGCGGACACCCAACTGACGGCGAAGCTGGCGAAAGAGGCGACCGCGACTTACGAGACCATCTGGAACGAGAAACTCCTGCCGGCGAAGGCGGAAGAGACACTCCAGCGGCTGATCACCGCGTACCACCTCGCCGGCGACACCGCCAAGTCCGACGAGCGCATCGGCACCTTCAAGCAGCAGTTCCCGAACAACCCGCTGATGTCGCTGGTGCTGTTCCGCGGCGCCGAGAACGCCTACGCGAAGGCCGAGGCGCTGGCGAAGGGGGCCAAGCCCGCGGAGGCGAAGGCCGCGTTCGCCGCGGCCGCCGCCCAGTACGCCGAGGTGGTGGCGAAGTTCCCCGAGTTCGAGCGCGTGAGCCGCGCGAAGTACGGGCAGGCGCTCTGCTTCACCGCGACGGACGATTTCGAGAAGGCCGCGAAGGCGCTGGAGGGCATTCCGGCCGCGGACCGCAGCGGCGAACTGTCGGCGGTTTCGTACGTCCTCGCGGACTGCCTGATTCGCACCGCGCCCGCGAAGGCCGAGGACGCGCTGCAGGACAACATGCTGCGCGAGAAGCTCGCCGCCGCCGTTGGACTGCTCGACGCCTTCATCGCCGCGAACCCGAAGGCCGAGCAGACCCCGGACGCGGTCCTGAAGCTCGGCTACTGCCACAAGCGGCTCGGCACCCAACTCGCGCCCGGCAACGATCGCAACGACGCGCTGAACAAGGCCCGCGCCGCGTTCGAAAAGCTGCCGAAAGAGTTCGCGCAGTCGCCGCTGGTGGGCAACGCGGCGCTGGAGCGCGCGAAGGTGCTGGTGCTGCAGGGCGACAAGGGCAACGCGATCAACGCGCTGCGCGGCTTCATGGCCGACCCGCTGGCGAAGTCGCCCGTCGCGCCGCTCGCCGTGATCAACCTCGCGACGCTCCTGCGCGAGCAGAACCAGCCTGCGGAGGCGGTGAAGGTGCTGGCGGAGGCGCGGCCCAAGTTGGAGCCGGGTCTGGCCGCCGCCGCCGGGGCCAGAGCCGAGTGGGTCGCGCTCGTGCGGTTCCACCATGGCGTCGCGCTGATGGAGAGCGCCAAGCCCACCGAAGCGCGGGTCGCGTTCGAACAGGCGGCCGCGGCGGCCCCGGCCCTGCCCATCGCGGTGGAGGCGTCGCTGAAGGCGACGCAGTGCCACGCGGAGGAGATCAAGGCGAAGATCGCCGCCGCCGAGAAGCAGAAGTCGCAGCCGGGACTGCAGCCCGCGCAGGTCGCGGCGTTCGACGCGCAGGTGAAGGCGACGAAAGCCGACCTCGCGAACGTCGGCAAGCTGTTCGAGCAGCGGGCCGAACAGTACCGGCAGGCGCACCCCCAGAGCGACGCGCGGGCCCGGCTCCTCTACGATGCCGCGTGGACGTACCGCGCCGCGGGCGCCGACCCCGTGCCCGCGTACACCAAACTCATCGAACAGTTTGGCGACTTATCGCTCTCGGTGGAAGCTCGGTTGGAACTGGCCGAACTCGTCTCCGAGAAGACGCCGGACGCGGCCATCAGGATACTGAAAGAGGCCATCGACAAGGAGCCGACGGACAGGCCCACGCCGCCGGAGACCATCGACCGAATCCGCATTCGCCTGGGCGCCGCGCTCTTCGACAAGAAGGACTACGCCGCCGCTCAGGGGCAGTTCGATTCCGTCGGCAACAACGACCGGTCGCCGCACCGGGCGCACGGGCTGTACCGCGCGGCCGAGTGCCTGCTGGCCCTCGGCAAGCCGGACGACGCGCTGAAGAAGCTCGTCACCTTCCGCGACACCGCCGCGTTCCACAACGTCGCCGGCGTGAGTGACCGCGCGATGTTGCGCCTGGGCCACGCGCTCACGCAACTGAAGCAGTGGGACGCGGCCCGGCAGGCGTTCGAAGCGGTCATCGGCCGCTACGGCGCGACCAACCAGTGGGCGGCTGACGCCCGCTACGGCATCGGCTGGGCGCTCCAGAACGCCGGCCGCTACGACGAAGCGGCGACCGCCTACGCCCTGGTCACGCAGGCCACGCAGGACGACCGCGCGGCCCGTTCGCACCTCCAGATCGGGCTGTGCCGCGCGGCGCAGTCGCGGTGGGCGGACGCGGGCAAGGCGTTCAGCACGGTCTACTTCGGGTACGACCTGCCGGACCTGAAGTTCCCCGCGATGCTGGAACACGCCCGCACGCTGATCGAGGAGAAGAAGCCCGACGACGCGGTGAAACTCCTGGAGCGCGTGTCGAAGGAGGCCCCGAAGGACAGCGAGTGGGCGAAGGCCGCGCAAGAGCGCCTCGACAAGCTCAAAAAGAAGTAGGTGGCGAGTGCCGTGGGAGCGAAAGCTCACGGACGAACTGTACCCGAGAGCCGGCGGCGGGCGCGCCGCGTGTGCAGCGCAAGCGGCGCGCCGGGCGTGCAGGCGGCGCTCGCCTCCGGCCCGCGGCTGACAGTTCGTCCGGACGCCGACACAAGACCTGGGAGGGCCTCTCCGATGACCGACCGTTCGTTCCCTCGGCGCCTGTGGGTGGTCGTCGCGCTCGGCGCGGTCGTGGTCGCGCTCAGTGCGCCACCACGGGAGGCACAGGCCTACGTCGAGGTGCCTATCTCGCTCGGCGACATCCTCCGGCAGTCCACCAACGTCTGCACCATGCAGGTGAAATCGGTGGACCGCGAGAAGAACCTCATCATCTACACCAAGATTCAGGACGTGAAAGGCAAGCACCCGCAGGCCGAGATCAAGCACAACATCGGCCGCGGCGGGTTGCGCCCGGGCGAGTGGGAGGAGATCATGAAGTGGGCCGAAGTCGGCAAGATGGCCGTCTTCTTCCACAACGGCGGGGCCAGCGAGACGTACTTCGGCACTTCCTGGTACCAGGCGTACCCGCAAGGCGAGTGGTGGGGCATGTCGCACGGCGAACCGTTCCTGCTCCGCAGCTACGCGGGGAAGGTCGAGAAGCTCGGCGGCATCATCTCCGAGATGCAGGACAACAGGGAAGTGATCGTGCCGTGCATGGTGGACGGTGACAAGGAGGCCATTCACAAGAAGACCGCGCGCATCCAGCGCATGAAGGCCAGCCTCAAGCTCATCGACTACAACCCGAAGCGCGACTTCGTCGGCTGGGGCGGCGAGGACATTCGGCGTTTGCAGGGCATGGCCGGGTTTGACAGGTACGCGGCACTCAGCAAGCTCGACGCGGAAGCGCAGTCGGTCACCACGGTGGACTTCGACAACGACGGCAAGCCCGACATCTGCCTCTGCGGGGCCGGCAAGGTCGTGCTGCTCCAGAACGGCGGCGACAGCTTCGTGGAAGTGGCGCTGCCGGGATTCACCGGCGGCGCGCGGGCCGCGGTGTGGGCCGACCACAACGGCGACGGCCTCCCGGACCTGCTGCTCGCGACCCCCACCGGGCCGCGGCTCTTCACGAACCTGAGCAAGGGGCAGTTCAGGGACGACACGAAACGCCTGCCGAAAGAGGCCGGGTACAACCTGACCGGGGCCGCGTGGGGCGACTTCGACGGCGACGGGAAGCCCGACATCGTTCTGGCGAACGGGTTCTACGGGCTGCGGGTCTACACGAACGCGCGGCGGGAGCCGCCCAAGCTCGTCGTACCGAAGTTCGGGGAGTGGCACGCCATCGGCCTGTTCCGCGCCGCGAACCCAGCGGACAACTTCAAAACCGCCTTCCCAGTTGAGACGGAGAAGTTCCAGGCCGCGAAGGAGTACAAGGGCAAGCGCGACATGCCCACCAAGTGGGCGAAGAAGGAGTTCAAGGCGGAGCCGACGCCGCTCCCGGAGCTGGGCGGGAGCTCCGCCGCCTACATCCACGGCGAAGTGGAGATGGCCGAGGACTTTGAGGTGCCGTTCGCGATCAGCACCGGCGGGAACACGCTCACGGTCTGGGTCGATGGCGAGAAGGCGTTCAGCGCGGAGAAGGGTCAGGCGGAGCCGTTCCTCGTGCCGCTGAAGCTGAAGAAGGGCAAGAGCTCGCTCCTCATCAAGATGTGCAACGCGGAGCAGCCGCAGACCTTCGCCGTCGGCGTCGGCCCCGGCGAAGCCGGGCCGCCGGGCGAGTGGTTCACCGACGCGAGTGCGGCGTGGGGCTTCGGGCCCGACGGACTCGCGTCCGACGTAAAGGGCGACACGCTCGCGGTCGCGGACTTCAACGGCGACGGCAAACCGGACGTCCTTTACGGCGCCGGCACCGGCATGCTGTTCCTCAACGACGGCAAGAGGTTCGCGCTCAAGGGCGACAGCGGCGTCAGCTACAAGTCGGGCAAGGTCGGCCCGGCGGTCTGCGACTTCGACGGCGACGGCCACCTCGACCTGCTCGTTCCCCAAAGCGACGGGAGGTGCAAGCTGCTGCGCAACGACGGCACCGCGAAGTTCGCGGACGTGACGGCACAGAGCGGCGACCTCGCGGCCGGTGTGCCGAACGCGGTGTCCGCGGCGTGGGGCGATTTCGACAACGACGGCAGGCCGGACCTGCTCGTGTGCTGCCTGAGAGGCGCGAACCGGTACTTCAGGAACGACGGCGCCGGCAAGTTCACCGAGAAGACGAAGGAGCTCGGGCTCACGCAGAAGGTGTTCAACTCGCAGGCCGCGGCACTCGTGGACCTGAACGGGGACGGGCAGCTCGACCTCGTCATCGCGAACGAGGGGCAGGAGTCGAGCGTGCTGTTCGGGGCGTTCACGCCCGGCGGCAAGATGACCCCGGTCACCGTCGCGCTCAACGGCTCGAGCACCTTCAACGGCGGCAAAGTGGTCGTGAAGGACGCCAGGGGCGAGCGCGTCGCGTGCAGCGCGGTGAGCGGCGGCGACGGGCGCGGCGGTCAGTGCGGCCTCACCCCCCGGTTCTCGCTCGCGCCGGGCGCGTACAAGTTTGAGATCGTCGGACCCGACGGCAAGGCGACCACGAAGGACGTGACCGTGACCGCGACCCCGATGCAGGTGAAGTTGCAGTGACACGGAGACGTCGAACCGCAGGGCACGAGCAGCCGCAGACTTCAAAATAGGCACAGGGGCGAGACAAGATGCCGCGTTCGACGCTTCTTTTTTCAATCGGTGTTCTGTGCGTGATCTGCGGGCCGAACCCCGCCCGCTCCGCGGAGCCGGGGCCGTGGGCGACCTACCGGGGCAACCCCGGGCGCACCGGCAACACCGACGGTAAAGCCGGGCCGGAGAAACCCGCGCTGCTGTGGTCCGTGAAGTCGCAGGACCACTTCGTCGCGTCGCCGGTGCCGGTGAAGGACGCGGTCTACCTCTCGGGCGTCGGCGCGTTCAACCGCCCGTCGGCCAGCCTGTTCCCGCTGGACCCGAAGGGCGCCCCGGCGGCGACGTGGGTGAAGAGCGCCCCGTACCTGAAGCTCGCGTCGGTCAGCTCCCCCGCGGTCGCCGGCGAGTACCTGCTGTTCGGCGACGGGATCCACCAGGACAGCGGCGGGGTGCTGCACTGCCTCAGCATCGCAACGAACAAGCCGCTCTGGCAGCTGGTGCTGCCGGGCGACCTGATCCACCTCGAAGGCGCGCCGGTGGTGCTCGGCAACAGGGCGTTCATCGGCGGCGGCGCCGCGGGCGTCCTGTGCGTCGAGTTCGACAGGGCCACGCTCGACGGCAAGGACTACGACCTCGCCGCGGCCGCCAAGATGCAAGACGCCAGGTGGCAGGAGCTGACCAAGAAGTACGAGGAGCTGAAGGCGAAGAAGGACGACTTCGCCATCCCGCCGGACGACAGCCAGTTGCTGAAGTTCGCGCCGAAGAGGGTGTGGCAGAAGGGCGAGAAGAAGTGGCACGTGGACGCCCCGCTGAACGTCGCGGGCGACCTGATCCTCGCCCCGACCGCGTACCTGGATAAGGAGAAGGTCGGCGAGCGGGCCGTGTACGCGCTGCGGGCCGACACCGGCGAGACCGCGTGGCGGGCGGAGCTGAAGTTCAACCCGTGGGGCGGCGCGACCGTGGCCGGTGACCTCGTCATCGTGCCGGAAAGCTCCGTCGGGTACTACTACAAGGAACTCAAAGGCGCGAAGGGCGCGGTCACCGCACTCGACGCGAAGACCGGGGCCGAAAAGTGGCGGAAGGAGATCCCCACCGGGGGCGTGCTCGGGTGCGTCGCGGTGAGCGACGGCCTCGCGGTGGCGACCGCCACCGACGGCAAGGTGCGCGCGTACAAGCTGGCCGACGGCGAGCGCGCCTGGCTGTACGACGCGAAGGTGCCGTTCTTCGCGCCGCCCGCGGTGGCCGGGGGCGTGGTGTATGCCGCGGACCTGGGCGGGACCGTTCACGCCATCGACCTGAAGACCGGCAACGCGCGGTGGGCGTATTCGATCTCGAAGGACGCCGGCGCCCCGGGCATGGTGTACGGCGGGGTCACGGTCGCGGGCGGCAAGCTCGTCGTCGCGACGTGCAACCTCGACGGCCCGTGGGCCAACAAGGAAACGATCATCGTGTGCCTGGGAACGAAGTAGTCTCGCAACGAACAACAGACCAGCCGTCAGCCGCGCGCCGCAGGCGCGCGCCACCGAAGGAGATCAGCCCACATGAAACGTCTCGCCCTCATCGTCGGGTGCGCCGCCCTGCTCGCCCTCGCCGGGCGGTCGGGCGCACAGGAGAAAAAGGCCGGCACCGGCGTGACCGTCGATGTGGCCAACAAGCTCCTCATCGTGGACGCCAAAGTCGCGCCGCGGAAGCTCGAACACCTCAAGGGGGAGGTTTACCCCATCGAACTGATCGCCTCGTGGGGGCACCCGAAGGGCAAGAAGGCGCACGAGACGGTTCTCACCATCGAGTGCGACCCGTCCGAGGTTCACAAGGGGCTGGAGAAGCTCGGCCTCAGGGCCGGCAAGCCGGCGAAGGGCGCCGCGATGAAGGACGGCGACCCGGACCCGAAGGGCGACGGGCCGGCGGTGAACGTGTACATCGAGGTGCCGGACGGTGCCGGCGGGTCCAAGCGGCTCACGCTCGACAAGGTTCTGATGGACCCGAAAACGAAGAAGGCGCCGCCCAAGATGACGTTCGTGTTCACCGGGTCGGCGCTGAGCGCGCCGGACCCGAACAAGCCGGACGACAAGAAGTACGGGGCCGACCTCACCGGCTCGCTCATCTGCCTGTTCCCGGTCACCGACGAGGTGGTGCTGCAGACCGGGTGGACGATGAAGGAGGAGAAGTTCCTCAAGCTCGACGTGCGGCCCGACGTGCTGCCGAAAGAAGGCTCGCCGGTGAAGCTCGTGATCGAGGCGCCCAGGTAGCGGACGCGTGCGGCCCACCGGGTCGGCGCTCAACGTCATGGCGGGTCTCGCTCCTGCGGCGCTTACGAGGGTAGTTCATGATCCGTTCCACGTTCTTCTCGGCGCTGGCCGCCGCCGGGTGCGCGCCGCACCAGCCGAGCGAGCCACCGGCCGCCGCGCCTGCGGTCGTGGTGGCCGCTGATGCGAGCGCCGCGGCGCCCGTTCGCGCGGAGCCGCAGGGCCAACCGCCGGCCCGGCCGCCCGCGCCGCCGCCGACGTTCCCGTTCGCCCCGGACCTGACCGGACAGGCGCTGCCGCGGGTCGTCGCGCCGGCGATGCCCCTGAAACTCGCGGACGGCGCGCCCGCGGCGCCGCAGCCGCGGTCAGTGCCGGCGAAGTTCCTCGACCCACAGCCGCCGGCCGCGCGCCCCGCACACGCGCTGCCGCCCCTGCCGAGCCCGAAGCCGGTCGCGGGCCCGCCCGCGGCACCTTCGGAGAAGGTGCCGCTCGCCCTCGGCGTCGGCGCGGGCGAACTGCCCGCGAGGCGGGTGCTGCCGGTCGCCGCGGTCGAGACGCCGCGCGCCCGCGACGTGAGCCTCCCGCCCCCGGCGCCCACCCTCGGGCGCCCGGCGAGCGACCGCGTGCCCTTCGACGACCCCACGAGCGAGGTCGGCAACGCGGCGGTCGTGGCGAGCCCGGCCAAGGTGCCGCTGGGCGTGAGCGGGTTCCTGAAGGTGCCGGTGCCGGACCCGTTCGAGCTGGCCGAGCAGGTGAGGCCGGGCGTGCCGCCCGCCGCCGAGCCGAGCGCGGCGCCCATCGTGGTGAACCCGCTGCGCGCGAAGTGAGCGGGCGCGCTGCGTTCAGATCGGCCATTTCCGCACGACGAGGAGGGGGGTGTCCCGCTCAGGGTTCTTGTTCCGAACCGGCTCCCGGGGCGCGATCGCACGGGGGCGCGGTTGCTGCCAACGCTCTGCCGCTTGCGGGTTCGCGGAGGGGGAATAAGCTAACGTCTTCCCACCTTCAGAGGAGCTTCTCCCGATGGCGAAAATCAAAGTCAAGAACCCCGTCGTCGAGATGGACGGCGACGAGATGACCAGGATCATCTGGCAGAAGATCCGCGAGAAGCTCATCCTGCCGTACCTCGACATCGACCTGAAGTACTACGACCTGGGGATCGAGTACCGCGACAAGACCGACGACAAGGTCACGTTCGAGAGCGCCGAGGCGACCAAGAAGTACGGCGTGGCGGTGAAGTGCGCGACCATCACCCCGGACGAGGCCCGCGTCAAGGAGTTCAACCTGAAGCGGATGTACCCGTCGCCCAACGGCACCATCCGGAACATCCTCAACGGCACGATCTTCCGCGAGCCGATCGTGTGCCGCAACGTGCCGCGGCTGGTGAAGCACTGGGACAAGCCGGTGGTGGTCGCCCGGCACGGGTTCGGGGACCAGTACAAGGCGAGCGAGATCCTGTTCCCGGGCGCCGGCACGGTGAAGCTCACGTACACGCCCGCCGACGGCGGCGCGCCCATCGAGAAGGAGGTCTTCAAGGCGCCGAGCGGCGGCGTCACGCTCGCGATGTACAACCTGGACGACAGCATCAAGGGGTTCGCGCGCGCGTGCTTCAACTACGGCTTGAACCGCGACTACTCCGTGTACCTGAGCAGCAAGAACACGATCCTCAAGGTTTACGACGGGCGGTTCAAGAACCTCTTCCAGGAGGTGTTCGACACCGAGTTCAAGGCCGCGTTCGACGCGAAGAAGCTGACCTACGAACACCGCCTGATCGACGACATGGTGGCCGCGAACCTGAAGTGGAACGGCGGGTACCTGTGGGCGTGCAAGAACTACGACGGCGACGTGCAGTCCGACACGGTCGCGCAGGGGTACGGCTCCCTCGGCCTGATGACCTCGGTGCTGACCACCCCGGACGGCAAGACGGTGGAAGCGGAAGCCGCGCACGGCACCGTGACGCGCCACTACCGCGAACACCAGAAGGGACGCCCCACGTCCACGAACCCCATCGCGAGCATCTACGCGTGGACCCGCGGCCTGATCTACCGCGGGAAGATGGACGGCACGCCCGACCTTGTGACGTTCGCTGAGACCGTCGAGAAGGTCTGCGTGGACTGCGTCGAGAGCGGCAAGATGACGAAAGACCTTGCCATCCTCATCAGCGACAAGACCCCGTACCTGACCACCGAACAGTACCTCGACGCGGTGGACGCCGAACTGAAGAAGCGCATGGGGTGAGCGCATCGCCAGACGGACCGCACGCGTGCGCGCTGGCCCCCGTTTGCGAAAGAGTGTGCGATGCGGTCGTATCGCCCGCTCTCCCGCAAACCGGGTCCGTGGCTCACGCGTCCGACCCGTTCAAGGGCCACAGCGCCCCGTGTCGCGGGACAAGCATTCGGTCCGGGCGTACACGCTCAGGATCGTGTCGCCGACCTCCAAGAACGCCCCCTCCCTCTCGCCCATCGAGAACGCCAGGTCCGGGTACTTCGCCGCGAGCGCGTGTGCGGGCGGTGCTTTCGCTTCCGCCTCGTCGGCCGACAAGCCCGTCGCGCCGGCGACGGGCAACTCCTCGAACCGCAGCGTGTACTCCTGGTCCCTGTCGGGCTTCTTCGGGGCCGCACCGCCCACTTCGGACACGCCCTCGCTGTCGAGACTCTCGTACAACGATTTTTCGGAAATCTTCAGCGTGTGCGCGTCGCGCGCGGGGTCCGAACCGATTTGATGTAGCGCTGGCACTTCGCGTCCTCACCGAGCGTGAGAATCCTGAGTGGCGCCTCCGCCGTTTCAGGTCGCCGGAGCGCCCGAAATGGTCTGCTCCGCAGAAACCCGCGCCGAGTGTACAGGAGGTCACGTTTCGCGGACAGGTCCGTTGGGCGCGAGCCAAGTGGCGGGGTCGGGTGGCGCTCGTAAACTGAGGGTGTTGCTCTTCGTCCTGAGGTCGTGTCATGCCGTTCGAGAAGGTCGAGTCGTCGGTCGATTTCCCCGCGATGGAGCGCGCGATCCTCAAGTTCTGGGACGCGAACGGCATCTTCGAGAAGCGGCGCGCGCTGAACGCGGGAAAGCCGAAGTGGAGCTTCCTCGACGGCCCGATCACGGCGAACAACCCGATGGGCGTTCACCACGCCTGGGGGCGCACCTACAAGGACGTTTACAACCGCTACTTCGCGATGACCGGGCACGAACTCCGCTACCAGAACGGCTTCGACTGCCAGGGGCTGTGGGTGGAGGTGGAGGTCGAGAAGGCGCTGGGCCTCAAGAGCAAGCGCGACATCGAGAACCTCGTCCCGGGCGACAAAGAGGCGAGCATCGACCGGTTCGTGCAGGCGTGCAAGGACCGCGTGAACAAGTTCGCGCGGGTTCAAACGGACCAGAGCATCAGGCTCGGGTACTGGATGAACTGGGACCGGACCGAAGCGGACTGGGCGCAAAAGCCCGACGCCCGCAACTCGTACTTCACGATGAGCGAGGTCAACAACTACACGATCTGGGCGTTCCTGAAGAAGTGCCACTGCAAAGGCTTGGTCCAGCGCGGCTACGACGTGATGCCGTGGTGCGGGCGCTGCGGCACCGGCATCTCCGATCAGGAGATGAAGGAGGGCTACAAGCTCGTCGAGCACCGCGCGTGCTTCGTGAAGCTGCCGCTGAAGGGCCGCGCGGGCGAGAGCCTGCTCGTCTGGACTACGACCCCGTGGACCCTCACGAGCAACGTCGGCGCCGCGATCAACCAGGAGCTCACCTACCTGCAAGTGAGGGTGAAAGGCGAAGTGTACTACGTCGCGGAGGGCGCGTTCAAACTGAACCGCATGGCGGGCGGCGGCGGCGAAGGCGGAGACGACGACGGCGCCGAGGAGGGCGCGAAGAAGGGCACGCGCCCGTGGCTCAAGGACACGCCGAACCTCGTCACCATCGAGCAGCACTTCAAGGTGAAGGCCGGCAAGGGGGAGACCTACGAGGTCGTCGGGAAGGTGAAGGGCGCCGACATGCTCGGCTGGGAGTACGTCGGGCCGTTCGACGAGCTCCCGGCGCAGAACCACACGTACGGTTACCCGGAGGAGGTGGCGAAGATCACGCGCCAGAGCGGGAGGTGGCCGGAGAAGACGGCGGCGCAGGCGCACAAGGTCATTGACGGCGGCAAGGACGTGACCGCGACCGAGGGTACTGGGATCGTGCACACCGCCCCCGGGTGCGGGGCGATCGACCACCAGTGGGGCAAGAACAACGGTCTGCCGCCGGTCGCGCCCATCGGCGACGACGGCGTCTTCGTGGACGGCTTCGGCCCGCTCACCGGGAAGAACGCGGTCGACCCCGCGACCGCGGACGCCGTGTTCGAGCAGCTTAAGGCGAAGGACCGCCTGTTCGCCGTGGAGCGCTACGTCCACCGCTACCCGCACTGCTGGCGGTGCAAGACCGAGTTGCTGTACCGGCTGGTGGACGAGTGGTTCATCAACATGGGGCCGCGGAACACGGAGCAGGGCTTCCGCGGCGACATCATGAAGGTCGTCAAGCAGGTGCAGTTCCTCCCCGAGAGCCTCAACGGGCAGGCCCGCGAGTACGACTGGCTCTGGAACATGGGCGACTGGATGATCTCCAAGAAGCGCTACTGGGGGCTCGCGCTGCCGGTCTGGGTGGACGAGCACGACCCGACGCAGTTCGAGGTCATCGGCGGGTACGAGGAGCTGAAGTCGCGCGCGGTCGAGGGCTGGCCCGAGTTCGACGGGCACACCCCGCACCGCCCCTGGGTCGATCGCGTGAAGCTCCGGAACCCGAAGACCGGCAACCTGATGTCGCGCGTGCCGGACGTGGGCAACCCGTGGCTGGACGCGGGCATCGTCGCGTTCAGCACCATGCCGCGCGACTGGTACCCCGCCGCCTTCATCACCGAGAGCTTCCCGGGCCAGTTCCGCAACTGGTTCTACGCGCTGCTCGCCATGTCCACCATGATGAGCGACGGCCAGCCGCCGTTCAGAACGCTCCTCGGGCACGGGCTGGTGCGCGACCAGTACGGGCACGAGATGCACAAGACCGCGGGGAACTCCATCGAGTTCATCGCCGCGGCCGACACCGGCGGCGAGATCGCCGACCCGAAGGGCGGGAAGTTGCGGTTCGACGCCATCGGCGCGGACGTGATGCGGTGGCTGTACGCGCGCCAGAACCCGGCGACGAACCTGAACTTCGGCCCGGAGCCGGCCAACGAGGTGCGCTCGAAGGTGTTCTTCAAGCTGTGGAACACCTACGCGATGTTCTGCAACTACGCCATCGGGGACCACTTCGATCCCGCGGCGCCGCCGGTGCCGGTGGGCGAGCGCCCGGACATCGACCGCTGGCTCCTCTCGAACCTTCAGGCGCTCGTCGTGACAGCGAACAGGGCGTACGCGAGCTACGACGTGATGACGTTCGCGCTCGCGGCCGAGGCGTTCATCGAGGCGGACCTGTCGAACTGGTACGTCCGCCGCAACAAGGACCGCCTGCACAGCAAGAACGCGGACCTCGACGCCGCCGGGCTCACCGACAAGCGGGCGGCGTACCAGACGCTGTACGCCACGCTCGCGACGCTGTGCAAGCTCATGGCGCCGTGCGTGCCGTTCGTGACCGAAGCGATGTGGAAGAACTTGCGGTTGCCTGCGGACCCGGAGAGCGTTCACCTGTGCGCCTTCCCGCGAGCTGACGAATCGCTCGTCGATACGGCGCTGTCCGAGGACATGGCGGCGGTGCAGCGCGTGATCTCGCTCGGGCTGTCGGCGCGGCAGGCGGCGAAGCTCAACGTGCGCCAGCCGCTCGCGGAACTGGTGGTGCAGCCCGGGTCCGAGGCCGACCGGCGCGCCGCCGAGCGGTTCCCGGACCTGATCCTCGATGAACTGAACGTCAAGGCGGTGCGGCTTCACACCGGGAGCAACGCGCTGCTCGTTGGGTCCGCGAAGCTCAACAAGAAGGTGGCCGGTGGCAAGCTCGGCGCCAGGCTGAAGGCGGCCGAGGACGCGCTCGCGGCAACGGACCCCGCGAAGCTGGTGGGCGAGTTGGAAAAGGGCCCGGTCGCGGTCGCGGGGGTGTCGCTGTCGGCGCCCGACTTCAACATCGAGTACGCGGCCCAACCGGGCTGGTGCGGGGTCGCGGACCGCGGCACGCAGGTCGCCGTCAGCACGACCGTCACCGAGGCGCTCAAGCTCGAGGGGCTGGCGCGCGACGTGATCCGGCAGGTGCAGAACGCCCGCAAGGACGCGAAGCTCGACCTGCTCGACAAGATCGCGCTGCACCTGTCGGCCGCGTCGCCCGAACTCGCGAAGGCGCTCGCCGAGCGCCGCCAGGCCATCGCGACCGCGGTGCAGGCGACCGAGTGGAGCGAGGCGCCGCTGTCCGGCGCCGGGGTTCACGTCGCGACCGCGAAGGTGGACGGCCACCCGCTCACGATCGCGCTGCGGAAGGTGTGAACTCAGTTCTGAAGCCGGCACACAGACCCCGGCGCGACACCGGTTTCTGCGCGGTTGTTTCTTGCCCCCGCCCGGCAGTTGCCGCGCCGCCTTCGTCGCCCCGTTGAACGTCAGGTTCGCGCCGGCCGGGTTGCATTTTGCCGGTTGTAGCGAGCTTATCGAAGCAGAGCGGCCGCCCGACGCGCCTCAGGTGAGGCGCGCCGGGCGGCTGAGAGATCAGCGGCGAAGTTACTTCGACGCGGCGGTGACGCCCGGGTTGAGGGCGACCATGGCGGTTTCGCCAGCGCGGACCGTAACGGTTTCCATCGTGCGCTCGATGCGACCGTCGCGGACCACTTCGGCAGTCACCTCGTAGCGGTATGAGACACCGGGGACGAGTTCCGGCGTGCGGAACACGCGAACGTTACCGCTGCCGGGCGCCGGGGCGCCGTTGAACAGCAGCCGCGCGTCCGAGGGCAGCGTGACCGATACGCGACCTTCGCCCTTCTCGTCCTTCTTCTCGTTGTTCTTGTCGCCCTTCTTCTCGTCTTTTTTCTCGTCCTTCTTGTCTTTCCCCGGGTTGGGCGTGCTCGCGGGTGCGGCCGACTGGCCGTCGCCGCGGTACCACGCCCCGAGGTACGGCTGGGCCACCTCGCGCGGGTAGTAGAAGTGCCCGGCCGGGCCGGCGTGCGCGTAGGTCGCGAACCCCCCGCCCATCATCCAGTTGGCGTAAGTGCCGTGGCTGTGGTTGTAGTACGCGTACCACGGGTAGTACCAGGCGTGGTTGTACGTGTTCGTGTACCACCCCGGCGGGGTGACCGACGGCCACGTGACCGAGGTCGCGGACGGGCCGTAGTGCGTCGACTGGGCGCACGCCCGTTCGGGCGCCGCCACCGACCCGCCGGCCGCGAGCGCGGCCAACAGTAAGACTCTGCGCATGTCACTGGCTCCTGGTGTTCATCCGTGTCGGAATCCTGCCCCAACCGGCCCAATTGTGCGCCACAACCGCCCGGCGCCCGGCGCCCGCGGTCGCGGATTGCCCTTTTCCGCGCGCAGGACGTAGGGGTTAACGCTCTGGCGCCGATTGCGGTTAGCCCGGCGGGGGATAAAACACCCGCTCCCCGCTCTCGGACAGGATTGGACCCATGACCACGACCGCCGCGCGCTTCGCCGACATCCGCGACAAGGTGTACGCCGGGGCGCGCCTCACCGCCGCCGACGGGCTGTTCCTCGACCGGAGCGCGGACCTGTTCCAGTTGGGCGAACTGGCGAACTTTGTGCGCGAGAAGAAGAACGGGAACGTCACGTACTACAACGTGAACCAGCACCTGAACCCGACCAACGTGTGCGTGTACCGGTGCGCCTTCTGCTCGTTCCGCGCGGACCTGAAGTCCCCCACCGGCTACGTGATGACCGACGAGCAAATCCTGCAGCGCGCGAAGGAGGCGAGCGAGCGGGGCGCGACCGAACTCCACATCGTCGGCGGGCTGCACCACCTGCTCCCCTATGAGTGGTATCTGAACATCATCCGGAGCATTCACCAGGCGCACCCCGAACTGCACCTCAAAGCGTGGACCGCGGTCGAGTGGGACTGGTTCGAGCGCGTCACCAAGCGCCCCACGAGGGAGCTGCTCGCGGAGATGAAAGGGGCGGGCCTCGGGTCGCTGCCGGGCGGCGGCGCGGAGATCTTCCACCCCGAGGTGCGCTCCAAGCTGTGCGACTACAAGGCCGACGCGGACCAGTGGCTGCGGGTCCACCGCGAGTGGCACGAGCTCGGCGGCAAGTCGAACGCGACGATGCTCTACGGCCACATCGAGCAGCCCGAGCACCGCATCGACCACATGCTGCGCCTCCGCGAACTCCAGGACGTGACGGGCGGCTTCCAGACGTTCATCCCGCTCGCGTTCCACCCGACGAACAACCCGCTGGGTGCTGGCATCCCGAAGCCGAGCGGGATGACCGACCTGCGCGTGATGGCGCTGTCGCGCCTGATGCTGGACAACTTCCCGCACATCAAGGCGTACTGGCAGATGCTCACGGTGAAGGTGGCGCAGGTGGCCCAGAGCTTCGGCGCCGACGACATCGACGGCACGGTGGTCCACGAAACGATCTACCACGCGGCCGGCAGCGACTCGCCGCAGGAACTCACCGTCCGCGACCTGCGCCGGCTGATCGAGGAAGCGGGCCGCACCCCGGTGGAGCGCGACACGCTGTACAACGAGGTGGTGCGCGCCCGCCCGGCGGAGAAGCAGTGGGCGACCGGGCGCAAGCTCGAAGTCGTGGGCTGAGCGCCACTCACCGCACCGTCACGCTCGCGCGCCCGAAGGGCGCCAGTTCCGTCACCGCGCCCGCTGTGCGTAACTCCGGGTTCGGGCGGGCGTCCGGCGGGGTGCGCGAGTTCCGCACACCCCGGGGCAATCCCCCGCGGTCGCCCACTCGCCCCAATTCGGATCGCTGATGCCCCCGAGCGGGCGTGTGCGGTTGCTGTTTCGTTTGCGGGGCGTGCGCGCCTTCAGGTGAGTTGTCTTCGGGGCGGTCGCGCCGCACCGGCTGGCGCATGCGGACCGCGCCAGCCGGCGCGCCCGTTCGCCGGTGTGCGGGTTTGGCGATACGCGTGCGTGCAGTGTGCCACACCCGCGCGGGCGCGGCACACGCGGGGGCGAAACGCAAGCGTTTCGCGCGCCCGCGGTTCGGGCGCGGCCTTTGCTTGAGGGCCGGTCGCACCGCCCGAACCGGAGAGCCCTCATGCCCGCGCCTCGCCATCTCGCCCGCGCCGCCGCCACCGGACTGCTCGCACTGATCGCCGGGCGGGGTCTCACACAGCAGCCGAAGCCGCCGACCACCGACTCTCTGCCGGTGCCAAGTGAAAAGGACGCGATGGCCGCGAAGCGGCAGTTCGCGCACGCGATCCTCGACGCGCTCACCGCCGGGGACAACGACGCGCTGCGGCAGAACGCCGAGGTGCTGGTCACCGTCGCCGAAATGCGGGTGTTCACCACCAGCTACAAAACCGAGGAGTACCAGTTCCAGGCGAAAGTGTTCAAGCGTGCCGCCGACGACCTGCTGAAAGCCGCGAAGGGGAAGAACACGGACGCCGCGATGCTCGCCTACTCCGACCTGACCCGCACCTGCGTGAAGTGCCACGGCCACTACCGCGGGGTCGGAAAGTAGGGCCGCGGGTCGGAAGCCGCACAGGCGGCACCCGCCCGGGGGGCGCCGGCGCCCCCCGGGCG
>JBJSXS010000272.1:0-2860 GCA_046086545.1 Gemmata sp. | reverse complement strand
GAGCGCAAGGTGGGCCGGGTCAAGATGGTCAAGCGCGGCTCGCCCGCGGACGCTGACGACGTGGTGCGGAAACTGAAACTCGACGGCCCGAACCACCGCACGCTGCTGCTCACCCGCGCCGGCGGCGAACACACCGCGGTCGTGTGCGCGCGGCTCGATTGAGGTTGACCCCCGCCCCCGCTGTTGCCATACGCGACCCCCAGTCCGAATACCCGGCAGGGGGGCGTGCGATGCTTCGCGTGGGGGTCTTGGTGGGCGTACTGACGTTCGGCGCGGTGGCCTCCGCGGACCCGCCGGCGGCCGCGCCGCCGGCCGGCGACATGGACAAGCTCCAGGGGTACTGGAAGCCGCTGCAGTGCGACTTCGAGGGCAAGCCGCAGATGCCCACCGACGTGATGAAGCAGGTCACGGTGGTGTTCGACAAGACCGAGTACCACCTGTACTTCAAGGACACCAAGCTCGACAAGGACGGCAAGCCGGTCGTGTTTCGCCTGGCGCTGGCTAACATCGCGCTGGACGACAAGACGGCCCCGAAGTCGATCACGTTCGAGTTCGCCGACGGCCCGCTGAAGGGGAAGAAGAGCCACGGCATCTACGAACTGGCCGGCAACCAGCTGAAGGTCTGCTACGGCCCGGTGGACAGGCCCAAGCCCACGAGGTTCGAGTCCCCCGCGAGCAGCGGGTACTTCCTCGAAACCTGGGCGCGGCAGGTCAAATGATGCCGCGCGGGTGAGCGCGCCGGCGACCCGTGCCCCGGCCTTGCGGCCGGGGCCCGCCCGTTTCACGGCCGCGCGCCTACAATTCACTTGCCCCGAACCTGGCGCGGGACGGACGCGTGTCGCCCGGAACGGTCGCCCTCGAAGCACAACCGGTTGCCCCGGCCCTCATGGACGCTCACACCCTCGAACTGTTAGGCTTCGAGAAGGTCCGCACGCTTCTCGCCGGCTACGCGGCCTCCACCCTGGGGCGCGACCTCGCGGCCCAGATCGAGCCCAGCACCGACGCCGACGCGATCCGCAAGGACGTCAAGCTCACGACGGAAATGGTGGCGGCCCTGGGCCTGAACCAGGCGCCCCCGTTCGCCGGGCTGCACGACGTGCGGTTGGTGGTCCGTCGGGCGCAAATCGGCACGATGCTCACCGCGGAGCAGCTGGTCGAGGTCGCGGAGGTGCTCAACTGCACCGGGGCGATGTACCGCTACCGGATGCGCCTCGCGGAGCACCTCGCCGGCCTCATCGACCACCTCTCGGGCATCGAGGACCTGGGCCCGGTCGGCAAGTCCATCGGCGGGTGCATCGACGGCCGCGGGCACGTCCTCGACATGGCGAGCCGCGACCTCGCCGCCGTGCGGCAGAAGCTGTTCGACCTCGACGAGAAGGTGAAGGCCGAGATCCGGCGGCTCCTGCGCGACCCCGAGCTGCGCAAAATCCTGAGCTACCCGAACGCGACCGTTCACGGCGACCACCACGTGCTGCCGGTCGCGGCGAACCACCGGCACAAGGTGCCGGGCGTCGTCCACCGGGTGAGCGGCACCGGCGAAACGGTGTTCATCGAACCGGCCAGCGTTTCGAACCTGAGCGCCGAGCGCGTGCAGCTGAAGGCCGACGAGGACCGCGAGGTGAAGCGGGT
Organism: Gemmata sp.; assembly: GCA_046086545.1. Taxonomy (GTDB): domain Bacteria; phylum Planctomycetota; class Planctomycetia; order Gemmatales; family Gemmataceae; genus Gemmata. The sequence continues at coordinate 1,231 of JBJSXS010000272.1, read as the reverse complement.
GCTGCGCCGCCTGAGCGGGGAGGTGGGCCGGGTCGCCAAGCCGCTCGTGTACTCGCTCGACGTGCTCGCGAAACTCGACCTGATCACCGCCAAGGCCCGGTACTCGCGCGACTTCGACATGTACCCCCCGGACGTGAACACCGAGGGGAAGTTGTGGCTCCGGCAGGCGCGGCACCCGCTGCTGGAAGCGATGTTCCGCACCGGCCCGCCGCCGGACGCGCCCCCGCCGGGTGCTGAAAACCGCGCGCCGGGCGCCGGACACGCGGCGCGGAGCGTCGTGCCCATCGACGTGCGGCTCGGGATCGGGTTCAACCTCCTGGTCGTCACCGGCCCGAACACCGGCGGCAAAACGGTCACCCTCAAGACCACGGGCCTCCTGTGCCTGATGGCGCAGTGCGGGATGCACCTCCCGGCGGGCGAGGGGAGCCTGGTGCCGGTGTTCAAACACGTCCTCGCGGACATCGGCGACGAGCAGAGCCTGGAGCAGTCGCTCAGCACGTTCGGCTCGCACGTCTCGCGGATCAGCTCCATCTTCGAGGTCGCGGACGGCGAGAGCCTGATCCTGCTGGACGAACTCGGCGCCGGCACCGACCCGACCGAAGGCGCGGCGCTCGGCCGCGCGATCCTCGACCAACTCGACGGCGTGGGCTGCCGCGCGATCGTGACGACGCACCTGGGCGACCTGAAGACGTACGCGTTCAACAACGACCGGGCCGAGAACGGGGCGGTGGAGTTCGACATCGAGACGATGCGGCCCACCTACCGGTTGCACATCGGCCAGTTCGGGATGAGCAACGCGCTGAAGATCGCCCGGCGCCTGAAGCTGCCCAAGGAGCTGCTGCGCAAGGCGCACCGGTACCTCAAGAAGCGCAACGGCAGGGCCGGGGAGCTCGCCCGCCTCCAAGAGCTGCGCCTGGAAGCGGAGCGGGCGAAGGTGGACGCGCTCGCCGCCCGGCACGAGGCCGACCGGGCCAAGGCGGCGTTCGAGCGCGACCGCGCGGCGCTCGACAGGGAGGCGGCGGACCGGGCCGCGCTCGCGGAGCTGCGCGCCGGCCTGAAGCCCGGCGCCGCGGTCACCGTGCAGCGGTTCGGCAGCACCGGCCGGGTGGTGCGGGTGGACGCCAAGAAGCAGACCGTGACCGTGAGCGTCGGCATCGGCCAGTGGGAGGTCCCGTTCGATGAGGTGTTCCCGGCGTGAGCCGCGCGCCGCCGGCTCGCGGCTAGGCGCGGC
>JBJSXS010000271.1:0-2259 GCA_046086545.1 Gemmata sp. | reverse complement strand
ACTTCCGGGTGTCGTCGGCGAGGAAGTCGAGCAGGTTGGTTTGCAGGTCGAACTCCCGTTTGCCGCCCGCCTTCAGGTCGAGGCCGCTGCCGAACAGTTGCCGGTACGCCTTCTCCGCGCTGGCCTGGTACGGCATCGGGTTGTTCCGCCCGTAAGCGGAGATCTTGGGGAACACGGCCGTGTCCTGCACGGTCGGCCCGGCGGTGTTGCCGATGCTGTGCCCGTTCGGCGCAAACCCGTAGTTCGGGAACGGGGCCGGGTTCAGCCTCCCCAGCAGGCAATCGACCGTCGCCGCGACCGGCTTCTCCGGCGCGTGGTGGCAGCTCAGTGCGCCGTAGTAAGACGAGTGATTGCCCTCGAAGTTGCACCCCGAGAGCCCCTCCAGAATCATCAACTGATCCTTGAACGCCTCCAGCGACTGGAGCGTTTCGGGCAGCTTGTAGTCCTTAAGCTGAAGATCGACGGTGCGGCGCCCGTCGCCGAGTTTGACGTCGGCCGGGCGGATCGCTTTCGGCGTCAGCCCGCTCGACTTGATGACGAACACGAAGCGCCGCGGGAGGGCACTCGCGCGCCCGGCCGCGTGCGCCTCCATTTGGCGCACGAGCGGCGCGAGCGCGATGCCTCCCGCGCCGAACGTGACGCCCCTCAGGAACCGCCTGCGTGATCCGGTCATAAGAACCGCGGCCTTTCAGCGCCGGTACAGGAACGAGTCGGAGGTGAGCAACGAGACGATAACCTCGCTGAATTTCCCACCGCTTTTGGTGTACGCCCGGTCCGCGTCGATCAGCGTTCGGGAATCGCCAAGGGTTTCGTTGCGGCCCATCCAGTACCGGAACGCGTGGCGGATGATCGACTGCCGCACGCGTGCGGACTTGGCCAGCCGGTGCACCAGGTCCGACGCGTCCTGCACGGGGCCGTCCAGCGTCGGATCGCCGGTGCCGGTGAGTTCGCCGCTCGCGTCCACGGGCAAAATCTCGATCACGCCGTCCTTGTGCAACTTGGCCGCTTGCACGGGGTCGATGGTTTCGAGGAACTCCCTCTTCTGCTTGTGCAAGTACATGCCGGTGCGGATGCGGCCCACGTCGCTGAAGTTCTCGAACGGCATGCCGAGCGGGTTCATCGCCTTGTGGCACTTCCAGCACTCGGCCTTCTCGACCACGCTGAACCGCTGTTTCAAGGTCCGGTCGTGGTCCTCGGGGATCTTCGCATCAACTCCGATTGGTAAGTCGGGGACGTTACCCGCGAGGAGGCGCTCGCGCACCCATTTGCCGCGGCGCACGGGGTCGTTCTCGGTGCATTTGGAGTGCGCAATGAGCCACGCCGGATCGGTCAGGATACCAGCGCGGAACGTCTCCTGGGGCACGTTCGCCACGAGCGCGCGCATCTTCTCGTACTGCTTGGCGGCCTCTTCCTTGCGGCCCTCGGGGAGCGTCTTGAGCTTCTCCTCGTACTCGGCCTTGAGCCGAGCAAGGATGTCGTCGCGGTTGTAGTTGAAGCGCGGAGAGGTGAGCAGTTCCTCGAACACCCGCGCGTCCTCGTTCACGATGGCCGCGATGTGCCCCTGTGCGACGGCGGGCACCGCGCGCGGGCCGAAGGTGCCGTTCTTGCCGTCCTTGAACACGCCCGCGGCCTTCGGGTACTCGAAGAACTCCTCGAAGAACCGCAGCACCCGCGGCAGGTACGCGTACCCCGGCTTGCCCTGCGCCCGGAGCTGGTCGAACGGCCCCGGCAAGCCGATCCGGGTAGCCGGCGCGCCCTTCGCGAGCATCTGCCGGACGACCTTCTCCACATCGGCCTTCGTCTCGAGTTGGTTCTTCTCGAGCGCCTCGCGGATGACGGGGTTGCCCGACGGGGGCGCGTCCGTGAGCGCGTAGGACAGCGCGAAAGCGAGTTCCTGTGGCGCCAGCATCCGGCGCCCCTGCGCGTCCGGCTTGCCGAGCCCGAGTTCCATCCGGTAGATCGCGTGCGGCGACAGGTACACGGCCAGGAGCGTGACCTTCAGCCCGCTCTCGTTTCCGGCCCGTTTGATGTTGGCCGTCATGAACTTGACGTACCGGGCGAGATCCTCGTCGCTGATCGGGCGACCGAGCACGCGGAGGTACTCTTCGCGCACCACGCGCTCCATCGCCTCTTGCGTCGGGGCGCCTTTGGCCTCCGAAACGGCTTTGAAACTCGGGTTCCCGGGCACGCCCTTGTCGTCGTGCATCTGCCGGGTGAGCAGGTCGTCGAACGCCATCATCAGCGCGAGGAACCCGGACT
>JBJSXS010000270.1:0-3515 GCA_046086545.1 Gemmata sp. | reverse complement strand
CTCGGACTTGTAGATGTCGCAGTAGCGGCTCAGGAACTTCGCGCTCTCGATGACCGTCGTGGCCTTGCGCTCGACCTGCGACTTCGCGCCGTCCTTCTCGCCGTTGAACGGGAAGTGGATGGGCTCCAGCAGGAACAGGATGTCGTGCTTGATGCAGTCCTCGTACATCTGGCGCGTGAACTCGAAGTTCCGCTCGGCGCTGTCGAACTCGGTCGGCTCGAACTGCGCGAGCAGCTTCACCGCGTCGGCCCCGCACCGCTTGATCTTGCCGACGCCCCAGCCCGGTTCGACTTCGCCGCACGGCGCGCCTGCCGCGTTCTTGTCGGCACCGGACTTTTCGACGCGGATCAGGATGCCGGTGCCCGCGGGCACCGCGTTAGCCGCGACCGTGCTGGCGTACCCGTAGTACCCGTCCACGAGCAGGCCCGAGCAGTGCGGGGCGAGCGCGCGAGACAGCATCACCTTCGCGTCCGCGATCTCGGCGTAGGTCGGCTCGCGGTCTTCGCCGGTCGCGTCCTTGTGCGCCTTTTTCATCATCTTGATCATGCTGCTGTTCTGGTCGGTGGCGACCATACTGAGCGTGCCGTTCGCGTTGCTGATGCGCTGCAGCCCGCGCAGCTTGCCGGGCGTCAGTCCGAGGCCGTACAGGCGTGTGATGGAAGTGGCCGCCATGATGCGTGTCTCCGGGGGTGTGGCATGGATTCGATCACATCTTAGGTGCGAAACACCGTTAGGACAGGCTGTTTACGCCAGCGGGTGCCGATCCAATTCGCCTTCACGTCTGGATATGCGGCGCGTGTCTTGGCGAGGTGCGTCACGTTCGGAACGTGGTTCCACTTCGACGATGGCGCGCGGCCGGCGGGCGCGTGCGAGCAACCCTTGCGCGCTCCGGAGCGGCAGCATCATCCAGAGGGCACGGGCTGCGGTCCCGGGCAGGTCGTTCTCGAAAATCCCGTGGAACATCACTTTTTCAAACCACCGGCTCGGTACTGTCGCAGGTGCCGCACGGTGAACAGGTAAAACTCACCGGCTATGAAGCGTCAGTCAGCAGCGGTGGAGGCTTCCCGGTGCCGTTTCGCGGGGATCACTTCGATGCGCCGAGGTTGAGGTACCCGCCCAACATTTCACTGTGCCGCCACACTCTTACCCCAGCGAGCCGCGGCACAGGCTGGAGACATTTGGGGCGCCCCGCGCGGACGCTTGGCGCGCTCTAGCTGAGCGCAACAGGGTAGCGGGGGTTGGCGGTCTCGGCGGTGCTGCTCTTGCCCCCACGTGCCCGCTTGCTTTCAAGTTCAAGCACGCCCCCTACACCGGAGGCAGCGCCGAAGGTCGCGGGATCAGCCCGGGCGGCTACCTCGACCTTATCCAATCAACGCCGTGGTCGGGCCCGGCGGCAAGTTCGAGCTTGCGGCACTGTGTCAGCGGTGCGGCGAACGCCTCCCACCGGTAGCGCATGCTTCCCCGAACTATGGTTCCGGCGTACAATAGCTTTTATGGTCGCCGGCCTTACTCTCATCGACTCGCAACCCGGGGGCGCAGCACCCCCGAGCGGCAAACCGGGCATTCTCGACGTGCCGCCGGACACGCTGCGTGCCTGGCTAGGCGAGCGGGGACAGCCGCCGATGCGCGTGGCCCAGATACGCCGGCAAATCCTCGCGGCGCGGGCTACGACGTTCGAGGCCATGTCCGACCTGCCCAAGCACCTTCGTGCCCAACTCGCCGAATCGTTCGGTCCGTTTTCGATGCGGGTCGAACGCCATTACGCGGCAAAGGACGATACCCACAAGTTGGTGCTGCGGCTCGCAGACGACCGGATGATCGAGGCGGTACTCATTCAGGATGACGGCCGCGCCACAGCCTGCATCAGCACGCAAGTCGGCTGCGGGATGGGCTGCGTGTTCTGCGCCAGCGGGCTGAACGGTGTTGTGCGGAACCTCACGCCCGGCGAGATGGTCGAACAGTTGGTGCTGCTGCGGAACCTGACAGACCCGAACACGACCGACCCCGAACGCGCGTCGCGCCTGACGCACGTCGTCGTGATGGGGATGGGCGAACCGCTCGCGAACCTCGACAACTTGCTGCAGGCGCTCGCGGTCGCGGGGGACAAGAACGGCCTGGGCATCGGCGCGCGGCACGTCACGATTTCCACCGTCGGGCTGCCCGCGAAGATCAGCAAACTGGCCGAGAGCGGCAAGCAGTACCACCTCGCGGTCTCGCTGCACGCGCCTAACGACGAACTCCGCACCCGCATCGTGCCCACCAACGAGAAGACCGGGACGGACGCGATCCTGGCCGCGGCCGACGGGTTCTACGAGAAGACCGGGCGTCAGGTGACTTACGAGTACGTCGTACTCGGCGGGCTGAACGACCGGCCCGAACACGCGCGGCAACTTGCGGGGCTGCTCGCTGGGCGCAAGGCGCACGTGAACCTGATCCCGTGGAACGATGTGGTCGGGCTTCCGTACCGCCGCCCCCAGGATCAAGACCTTCAGTACCTGATCGACACGCTCCGGAAGGCCGGTGTAAGCGTGAAGGTGCGCAAGCGCAAGGGCGCCGAGATCGACGCCGCGTGCGGCCAACTGCGGCGCCAGGCCGAGGCGGACGCGGGTCGGCCCGCGGAGCTGTTGCCGGCGCTCGACGACTGACCCGAACCGTGTTTCGCTCCCACCGACCTCCGCACCAACCCCGACCCACGGCACCATGGCGACCGGTCACACCAGTTCGCAGATGGCGCTCCGCGACCCGGACATCCGGCTCATGCTCCGGGTGCGAGACGGGGACGACACGGCCGCGTTCGCCGAACTGGTCGAGCGGTTCCAGCACCGGCTCGTCGCCGTCATGCACCACCTCGTGGGCAGTGCGGACGAGGCCGAAGACCTCGCGCAAGAGGTGTTCCTCAGGGTCTACCGGACCCGCAAGAAGTACACACCGAAGGCCAAGTTCTCCACCTGGCTGTTCACCATCGCCAACAACCTCGCGCTCAACGCCTTGCGGGACCGGAAGCGGCGGCCGGTGCTGCCGCTGGAGGTGCGCGACTCGGGCCCCCTCGGGCCGCGGCCCGCGGAAGAGCTCGCGCCCACGCGCGACGCACCGCCGGCCCACAGCCTCCAGCAGCGGGAACTCGCGGACGTGATCCGCACCGCGCTGGACGGACTGAACGAGCGGCAGCGCATGGCCATCGTGCTGAACAAGTTCGAGGACATGAACTACGCCGACATCGCGGAGGTGATGGGGCTCAGCACGAAGGCGGTCAAGTCGCTGCTGAGCCGCGCGCGCGGAAAGCTCCGCGAGGCGCTTCAGGGTTACATCTACATGGACGGGGAGGCGCCTGCGCCCGGCTCAGGGGCCGACGCCGGCGGCAAAGCCGGGGGCAGCGGCGACGGGCCCGAACCTGCCTGATACGTCCGAGGGTCTATGTCGAGCGAGAACACCGAGTTCGAAGACGGTCCGGCGCCCGACCCGTTCGAGGCCGAGTTGGTCGCGTACCTCGACGGCGAGTTGGACGCCGCCGCGGC
>JBJSXS010000269.1:0-6440 GCA_046086545.1 Gemmata sp. | reverse complement strand
GTCACGAAAGTGGAGCCGTGCCGCAAGGCGGACACGTCCGTCACCGGTGCCGACGTGCGCAAGCTCCGCGCCGCCACCGGCTGGCAACCGCAACTGTCCCTCGACCGCTCGCTCTCCGACGTGCTGAACTACTGGCGGTCTTTGCCGGGTCGCAAGTCGTGAGGCCCGGGTACAAGTCCGCGCAGACAGGCCTTTACACCGGCATTGCGATTTGACGACGTGCGACTATGATCGCCGAAAAGCCTCACGGCGACTTGTGAACAGGTACGGAAAACACATTCGCCACACAGCAGCATGTGCGACGACAAGTTGCGTCGCGCCATCGTGTTCGAAGCCGCCCGGTTAATGTACGTGCGCATCGAGTCGGAGTACTTCACCGCGAAGTCCGAGGCCGCTAACCGGGTCTGACCCGGAACCGACAAGCGAGCTGCCCTCAAGCATGGAGATTCGCGATTAGGTGCAGGCTCTCCCCCCACGTTCACGAGGGCCCGGCACGGACAGCCTTCGACGGCCTCATCACCCTTCGGACCGCAGGGTTGATTGAGTGAGGGCCACATGCTCGCGCTCGAGAACAATGCCGTCACGCTCGGGCACCGCGCACGGAAGAAACTCGAAGAGTCCAAGGGTTTCGACGACCTCCATGCTGCTGAACAAACGCGACACCACGGGTCGCGTGCCCGGTGCGCGGGTCGGCACGTTGGACGAGGCGCTCGAGTCCCTCAACGAACTGGACCGTCATAACAATTGGAAGTGACGGTTCACCGCCGATAGCGGCTCGGCGCGTCGCCCGTGCAGCTGGCCGGGCCGCTTGCGTACAACACCTCCCCCCGAGTGCCTCATGCCTCACCCCCTGCTCGCGGCGTTCCCGGTGGTGATCGAGTTCGACATCGGCTGGAGTGACATGGATTCGTTCGATCACGTCAGCAACCTGGAGTACTTTCGGTACTTCCAGGACGCGCGGCTGAACTACATCTTGCGAACCGGGTGGCTCGACACGAAACGCGAACTCGGCCTCGGGCCAATCCTCAAGACGACGACCGCCACGTACCGCAAGCCGCTAAAGTTCCCCGATCACGTTTGGGTCGGGGCCCGTGCGGTGGAGGTGCAGCCCGACCGTGTAGTGTTCGAGCAACATCTCGTGAGCCGAACGTGGGACGCAGTGGCGTGTGAGGGGAGTTCTGTAGTGGTGAGCTACGACTACCAAAATGCGTGCAAGGCCCCGCTGCCAGACTGCGTCCGGCGGGCCATCGGGGAAATGGAAGCGCGACCGGAATGAGTACGGCGCAGGGGCATTGTGCCCTGCGCCGCTGCTGAGTGGTTATGAGAAGTCCCTAGGGTTGCATCGTGCCCGCGTCAGCGGTTGTTCAGATCCAGCATGAAGTAATCGCGCGGGCTGCGCACGAAGGAGTGATGAGGGAACACGAGAGCCCCCTGGGCCGGGCCGTAAGCGCCAGTCGGGTACCCGGTCGGGTTGTAGGCCGGGCCGTTCTGGTTGTAGCCCATCTGTGGGTAGTAGTACGACGGCGGCACCTGCGGCTGCCCCGAGTTTGAGGGTGGTCCGAGGCGGAACATCTTTCGCAGCCGCGGGTTCAGGCCGTACTTGTCCGGGGCGACGCCGTTGTACGGGTTGCCCTGGCCGAGCAACGTGTTCGGCCCACCGATCCGCGGTACCGGGGAGCCCTGCGCGCCCTGGGGCGGCATCGGGGCCGGGCGCGGCCCACCCCACTCGGCCCGAACCGCACCGGCCGTAAATCCGACTACCATCGTCGCCAACAGCAACTGCTTCATGCGCGTGCCCTCGCGATTCCGGCCGCGGGTTGGGCCGGTCCGTACCGCTTGTATCGGCGCGCGCGGCGATCCGACGCGAGTATTCTTGCCGATTCTGTTAACGGATCTGGGTGAGCCAAAAGACGAGCAACCCGAAGCAACAGACGACGACCGCACCGAGACCGACCGCGACTGCCATGAGCCAGCGCGTGACCGCGTTCTCGGGCGTGTGGGCCGCGGCAAGCGCCGCCCGGAGTTGGCGCGTGACGTCTTCGAATAGCCGGTCGTCGGGCGAGAGCCAGCGGAGAGTGACTGTGCGGCCGACCTCGAGCGGTTCCACCTCGCACAGCGCCCCGGCGCCCGCCCACAGGTTCCCACGCCGCTCGACCGTGATCCCCAGGTGTTCGAACACTTCACCGAGCAGTACTTCGAACGCGTCGGATTCGACGTTATAAACGACCAACGAGCGCCGCCGCGCGAGCAGCGCCAGCGCGATGCCCCCGAGGACCGTGACTAGGTACAAGAACGCGAGCAGTGACCACGTCACCTGCTCCTGAATCCAAACGTTCCGCAGCGCCTCGAACTTTCCACGCATAAAGAAGCGGAAATTCGACTGGAGCAGAGCCAGCGTCACCCCGCCTCCATACAGAATAAAGCCGGAGAGGCCGACGGTGAGTGCCGCAAAGTCCCAGGGGCCGGAAACGGCAGTCGGTCGATCACGACGGGTGACTTGAGCTAGCCAAAGCAGGTAAAAGGTTAGTGGGATTAGACAAAAGACCCCGGCAAGGCATACGACGAGGATGAACGGAAGGGTCACGAGCGCGGTCCCCGGTCGGGCGTCGCGGGGTGCGCGACGAAGGTGACCGTGTCAATTTATGTTGCCGCGCCGTGGGGTCAATTCGGCCCCAGCTTGCAGAGATTTGCTTCGGAACGCGAAGCTGCCCTTTCCGATTCGCGTTGCGGAGTGTAGGATGATTTTATACGACGCGGCGTGGAGCAGCCCGGTCAGCTCGCCAGGCTCATAACCTGGAGGTCGTAGGTTCAAATCCTACCGCCGCAACTCAAAACCCCTGGGAAACTAGGGGTTTTTTCATTGGTGCCTGTCTACTCTTTCCGCCCTTTCCAAGGTTTACCTGCACTACCTTTTCCGCACAGCCCTCGATGAGACGTATCGGCTGTGCTGCTGAACACCATCAGCATGAACCAATTTCCTAGGGTCGGCAACTGAGGGGATAACCGAATCTGGTTAGCCGCTTAAGTTTCGGTTTCCGGTGTCGAGCATGTCACGAAAGCTATGCCCGGCGGGCCTGACCGACGCCCTGCGGCCTGCCACTCGTACAACCCAACCTGCCATTCGCGGTCGGTGTCAAGGTCCGACAACCATCGCGGCAGTGATACGGCCTGCGGCATCCGGGCTCGCTGCGGGACGATCCGCCGCCCCTTCTGGCGGCGCGCATCGGGCACGCGTCCTGCGCCGGGCCATCCGCTTGAGCCCGGTTAGCAACGGCCGGCATCTGACCGTGGAGCGGGTTTTAAGAATACGATGGCGGCGAGATGCGACTTTGTCATGGACCGGCCACCCGGGAGAAGGGAGGGGAACGCACCCGTGCTGTAGCACCCCTGCGTCCGCCACAGGTGGCGACCGCGTCCCTCACAGACGATGGTGTGCGCGCATTGGTGCCGCTAGAATTGCAATCCACCCGCACTCCCCCCGGTAATAGCCCATGAGCCGCCCCCTCTCCCCGGACACCGACCGGCGCACGGTCCTTAAACTTGCCCCGCTTGCCCTGATCGGCAGCCTCGACCCGGGGGCGAGCCGCGCGGCGGCCAACTCGCCCCCGTCGCCGGTGGAACCGAAACTCGACCCGAAGCCGGCCGTGCTGCAGAAACTCGAGGCCCTGAAGCCGAACCAGGCGACCTTGCTGGGTAAGGCGGACGTGGTGGGAGAGTTCAACGAAACGGCGAGGAAGTACGACCTTCACCGAACCGGGCCGAAGGGCCGCGACTTCACCATCAAGATGTGCTGGGCGCCGGAGCGCAAGCGGGCGTTGTTCTGTGGGGCCAACCACGGCGTCCCACATCGGCTCAACGACGTGTGGGAGTTCGACCTGCCCTCACTCACGTGGGCGATGCTGTACGCACCGGACCTGCCCCGCGGGTACGGCGACCTTGGCAAGGACACGTCCGACTGCGAGTTCCGGGACGGCGTCCTCGTCACCAAGCGGGGCGGCCCGGCGGTGATCGCCCATACGTGGTGGGGGCTCACCTACGACCCGCGGAAGAAGGCCCTGCTTTTCATGAACACGTGGGTCACCGACCGGAAGAAGGCGGTCAAGGACCTCGGCGGCGACCCGGCCGAATTGTACGAAGGCCCGCCGCTGTGGGCGTTCCTCCCGGCAGAGAAGAAGTGGAAGTATTTCAAGGCCCCGAAGCCGTACCCGGTGGCGATCTTCGGCGGGATGCTGGAGTTCATCCCGGAGTTGGGCGGCAGTGTGTGGCACGCGAACAACTGGCAGATGCACGGCACCTGGGTTCACGACTTCGATAAGGGTGCCTGGAACGACCTGAAGGCAAACGGGGACGCGAAAGCGTTCGAGAAGGAAGCGGCCGAGCCGGAACAGATCGGCTACCACGACCCGAAGCGGAAGATGCTGGTGGTTCAGCGGCACCACGACACGCACCACTTCGACCCGAAGAAGAACGAGTGGAAGAAGGTACTCGCCGGCGACAAAGACGACGGCAAGACACCCTACGGCCACGACGCCCGGTCGGTGATGTGCCACGACCCGGTGAGCGGGCACGGTCTGCTGGTGCAGTTCCAGACGAACACCCTCTGGGCGTACGATCCCGACAAGATCGCGTGGACGAAGCTCAGCCCGGAGGGCGACCCGATGCCGACCGGGGGCAAGCGACTGGCCTACCTCGACCCCGGCTTGAACGCAGTCATCGTGATCGACGGCACCACGACCTGGGCGTACCGATACAAGCTCGCATGAGCAAAGCCGCACGGTTCTGGAGAGCGTTCGATGCCGACCCGAGTGCCGATTGGTCTGTGCCTCTCCGTCGCGGCGGTGATCGGCAGTTCGTTCGCTGTCAACAGTGCGCACCCTGTGAAGACCGCCCCGTCAACGGACTGGCCGCGGTGGCGCGGGCCGAACGCCGACGGGGTAGCTGAGTCGCCCAAGCTGCCTCTGAAATGGAGCAAGACCGAGAACGTACTCTGGTCCGCCGCGCTGCCGGGCTGGGGCACCAGTTCGCCGGTCGTATACAGCGATCGCGTGTTCGTCACGTCTCAAGTGACGGAGGGCGGGAAGAAGTCGCTGCTGACGCTGTGCTTCGACCGAAGGACCGGTAAGGAGTTGTGGCGGCACGACTTCGGGTTCGGGGCCGACCAGAAGGTGCACGCGAAGTCGAACCTCGCGGTGAACACCCCCGCGGTGTCGCCCGAAGCGGTTTACGTCGCGTTCGGCAACGCCGACGTCGCCGGCTACACCCATGATGGAAAGTTGGTATGGGTTCGGCGTTACCTCAAGGACTTTGAAGACCCGAAGATGGCCTGGGGCTACGCGGTCAGCCCGCTCGTTCTGCCCGACAGCGTGCTGTTCCCGTGGAACCACCACAAGGGGCCGTGCTTCCTGATCGGCCTGGACAAGATGACGGGCGAGGTCGCGTGGAAGAAAGACCGCCCGATCGGCACGGCGCACGCCACACCGCTCCGGGTCGAACACCACGGGCAAACCGACGTTCTGGTGCCGGGGCAGAACCGACTGACCGCGTTCGACGCGAAGACGCACGCCGAGCTGTGGAAGTACGGCGAGGGCGCGGGCCCGTACAACGGCGAGATCATCTCCAGTCCGGTGTACGGCGACGGGATGGTGTTCTTTCAACTCTGGCGCGAGAGTAAGATCCACGCCATCCGGTTGCGCGGCGGGGGGCAACCGCCTGAAGCCGTGTGGGTCAGCGCGAAGCCGGGGCCGGTCGAACCGTCGCTGCTGCACTACCGCGGGGTGGTGTACGCGATGATGGACGACGGCATTCTTGTGGCACTGGACGGGAAGACGGGCAAGGAGCACTACCGCGAGCGGCTCAAGGGGACGTTCAACTCGTCCCCGGTCGCCGGCAACGGGCACGTGTACGTCAGCAACAACGACGGCGTCACGTTTGCGGTGAAGGCTGGCGCGGGGTTCGAGGTGGCGGCGACCAACAACCTCGGCGAGCGGATCACGGCGTCGCCCGCGATCACCGGCGACGCGATGATCTACCGCACCGACTCGCACCTGTACTGCGTCGGCCCCCCTACGAGACGGTGAGCCAGCGGCGTGTGCGGCGGGTCCGAAGTACTTAGCGATGCGTGACCGCCTGCGGTTCTGGGATTCACGCAACTTACGCGAACTTCGCCAGGAACGCGTCAGCCGTGCGGTGGTGCTCGGCAAGCTTCTTCCCGAGCTTGTCCCGAAGGCCCACCATCACGGCCATCCGCGGGTTCGAGCGAAAGAAGTCCGCGTGCCGGTCCACGAACCGCCAGTACAGGGCGTCCCACACGCCGCACCACGGCCCCTTCTGGAAGTCGCTCATCTTGAGCACGTAGCTGCTGCCGCTGATGTAGGGCTTGGTGCTCATGCCGCCGCCGTCGGCGAACTGGCTCATCCCGTACACGTTCGGCACCATCACCC
>JBJSXS010000268.1:0-2826 GCA_046086545.1 Gemmata sp. | reverse complement strand
ACCCCGGTGAGCGTCGTGGTGATGTGACCGGGAAGAGGGAAGTCGGCTCGCTCCAGCCCTTTCGCGACTACGGCACCCAGGTCCGGGTACTCCGTGGCCGACTTGGTCATTCGCCCGCTGCGGACAAGGTTGTTCGCAATGCCGTGGTCGTCCTGCTTGGTGTTCAAGCTGCGGACGATCGCCATCCGGTGCATCTGCTGCGCGGTGAGCGGCAGCAGCTCCGAGATTTGAATGCCCGGCACGGTCGTAGGAATCGCCTTGAACGGCCCGCCCGTTTCGAGGCTGGCCTTCGGGTCCCACGATTCGAACTGGCTGATCCCGCCGCTGAGATAGACCACCACGACCGACTTCCCGCGTCGGGCCACTTCCCTCGCGCCCACTGGACTGGCGAGGAGGCTCGAGCCGACCACCGCGGCCCCGGCTCCCGCCAGCAAGTCGCCCATGAACTGGCGCCGCCCGAGCAAGTGCTCCACAGCGCCGCACGGCTTGTAGTCATCCGGAGCCATGGTTCACCGGGCCCTTCAGGAACTGAACCGGAATTCGCTGGACGCGAGCAGACCCCAAACGAGTTCCCTTAGGATGGCGGCACGCTCTGTAGGGTTCTCTTTTAGCAACTTGGTCACGTAGGCGATTTCTTCCCTGTCCGGCGTTCGCCCGAGGACTGCTAGATAGACTTGTTCTGCGACTTTGCCGTCGTCCTCGTACTCCGCGAGGCGGTGCACAAGCGTGCCAGGGTTCGGCTTGAGCCAGCTTTGGACGCTCGGGTCGTTTTGAAGCAAGAGCGCCTGATCGACGGTCGCATGGAACCCGTCCTGCGGGGCGCCAGCAGGTGCTGAGAACCGCCGCATCACCGTCTTTTCGAGTGTGTCCCAAAAATTCTGCGCGACGGCGTTCGCCACGAACTGCTGCCGCTTGGCCGCGTCGCTCTTGAGTTTCGGGTCGGCCTGGTGCTTTGCGTCCCAGGTTCTCAAAGCCATCGTGCGAACCGGCTGGTCGAGTTCGAGGGCGTGGTAAATCGCCCCGCCCAGTTGCTCCCCGTTGAGTCCCCGCACGGTCCGAAGGGCGTAGCTCCGGCGCCACATCTCGAGCACGCGCGCGTGCTGCCGGTCCCGCTCGGCCTTCGCTGCCGACGGGCGGTCCCGTATCGACAGCCAGTCTTTCAGGGCCGTGAGTTGAGATTGTCTCTGGTCCAAATCTGACTGCCGATCCTGAAGGCTGAGCCGGTGCGACTGGGCGCGGCGGACGCCGCCGCGGGCCTCGGCGACGAACCCGAACAGCGCGAGCTTGCGACTGGTCAGGCCGAGCACACGGTAGCGCTGATCCTCGACCCGCTCAGTCGCCAGCCGGACGGCCTTCAATTGTGTTGGCACCTCTTTGTCCGCTGCCAGCTTCGCCTCCGTCGCGGCCGTCAGGCGTGCGGACAGGTTCGCCCGCACAGTTTTCAACTGCTCCTCGGGTGTCACCTGCAATAGTTTGTCGACTTCCTTGAGCGTCGACTGTAGGGCCACAATCGTCTCCTGCGCTTTGCTCTGGCGGGTTTCGACCTCCGTCAATTTTAACACTTCCGTATGCCGCTGACCGGAGTAGTCTTGCAGCTCCTTTTTTGCCACGTTGATCAGCGTCTGGACCTTGTCCACATCGCCCTGGTACGCTTCCAGCATCTTCGTGACGTTCGCCAGTTCGACCTCTGCTCCGTGACGCAACGGTTGCAGTGCGTCCCAGTCTCTCCGAACCGCAGCCAGTTCCTTGTCTAGCCCCTCGACGCCCCCCTCCGGACCCGGCCACTTTCGCAGGTCGGGCGAGACGACGGATCGTTGGTATGTGCGAGATCTCGCGACCTCACGCAGGATCGCGCGCACGTCGTAGCGGCCGCGAACCAACTCGTCGGCCAGCAGTCTCAGCAGTTCCGCCGAGACGGGCGGGTTCGCGGAGTGGTGCATGTCCACAGGGTTTACGATGCCCGTGCCAAGCATGATCGCCCACAGGCGGTTGGCGAGATTCCGGCTGAACAGTTCGTTCTCCGGGTGCGTGGCCAGCACCGCGAGTTGTTGCCGCCGGCTGTACCGGGGAACGCCCCGCTGATCCTTTTCGGGCCTCACGATGTACGCGTCGTTCGTGTCGAGAAAGTCCGGCTCCGCGTCCAGCGCGATCGCCATCGGCAGGCCGGGCCTTGCGGCCGACTTGCCCGCGTTCTTCTTGAACACGGACGAGAATTCCAGTTCGCCGTCGGCTCGTTCGCCAAGGTACAGTTTGTTCCCCTGCTTCGCATCGGTAAACTGGTACGAGCGATTCACGAAGGCCAGCAGGCCGAAGTACTCGGCCTGCTTATAGTCCGCCACATGCGGGTGGTCGTGGCACTGTGCGCACTGTACGTCGCGGCCCAGAACGATGCGGCCGACATCGCGGGTCACCAGATGCGGCTCCGCGTTGCGGTTCAGGAAGAAACTGGTGTGGGGCCGAAAGTCATCCCCTGATCCGTCCGCGGCCAGCACCTCGGCGAAGAGTTCGTTCAGCGGCCGGCGTTCTTCGAGCCACTGCCGGATCCAGGCCCGGAACCCCAACATGGACAACACTTCCCGGCGCTCGGTGAGCATCACCTCCAACACTTTCGCGAAGTAGCGGGTGAACTCCTCGCGCTCCAACAGGTCGTCTATCAACTGGGCGCGGACCAGTCGAGAGTCGCCGGGCGCTTCGCGCAGGCGAGCCAGAAACGCCTCCGTTTCCCGCACCGTGGGCCCGCGTCCGACAAGGTCGAGGTACACCCGGCGTTGGAACTCCAGGTCCGTCGCCAGCGGAACCTCCGGGCCGCGATAACTCCGGGTCACG
>JBJSXS010000267.1:0-11573 GCA_046086545.1 Gemmata sp. | reverse complement strand
CGTACTCCATCGCGAAGTACAGCACCTTCCCCTCCTGGGACAGGTCGAACACGCGAACGATGTTCGGGTGATCCAGGGTGCCGGCGGCGCGGGCCTCGCGGAAGAACCGCTCGCGCGCCACCGTGTCGGTCTCGAGCGCCTGCGGGTTGAGCACCTTCAGCGCCACCAGCCGCCGCATGTGCGTGTGCTCGGCCAGGTACACCTGCCCCATCCCGCCGGCGCCGAGCTGGTCGAGGATCAGGTAGCTGCCGAGCTGGAATCCCTTGTACTTGCCGGCGGCCAGCTTGTCGGCGTGGAACCGGGTGATGAGGCCGGCGCTCACCAGCCGGTCGAGCATCGCGGGGATGGTCGTCAGGTGGTCGCCGGGGCCGGACGTGGCGAGGCCGGCGAGGAACCCGTCCAGCCGGTCCACCGGCACCAGCCCGCTCCGGCGGAGCCGGTCGAGCAGTTCCGGTACGCTGGCGGGCGCGGCCATAAGAGTCGGGAAAAGGTAGGCGAACGGGACGCGGAGGGTAGCACACCGCGGCCGCGCGAACCGGCGCCGAACAGTCGACCGGTTCAGCGGCTCGCAAGTGCGGCCAGAGCCGCCGCCCCGGCGGCCAGCAACGCCAGCAGCACGGCCAGCCCGACGCGCCCCATCGGCCGGCGCGCCGGAGGCACCGCCGGAGCCGGGGCCGATGTGTCCGCCGGCGGCGGGGCGGCCACCGGAGCCGGGGCCGCCACCGGAGCCGAAGCGGCAGCCGCCTTATGGAGAGACGCTTTGTTGATCCGCAGCGTGTCCGGGAGCGGGTCAACGTCCCGCCCCGGTTCCGGCGGGTGGCGATCCCGCGCGGTGCTGTCGGACGGGCAGAACAGCCGCGCCGGGAACCCGGGGGCGGGCACCGCCCACGCGCGGAACACCTCGGCCACGGCGCCCGGGGTCGCGTACCGGTCCGCCGGGGAGCGCGCCAACAGCCGGTGAACGGCCGCGGCCATCTCGGGCGGCAGGTCCGGGCGCAACCGCTCCAGCGGGTGCGGGTCGGCGGTCTGCTTGGCCTGGATCTTCCAGCGCACGTCGTTGCCCGGGTACGGCGGGTGCCCGGTGAGCAGGAAGTACAGCGTGCCCCCCAGCGCGTACAGGTCCGCCCGGGTGTCCACGCTGCCGCTGTCCAGCGCTTGCTCGGGCGCCAGGTAGTCGAGCGTCCCGACGATCAGCTCCAGCCCGTTCAGCCGCGAGTACGTGTCGCCGTCGCCGAACTTGACGATGCCCAGGTCCAAGATCTTCACCGCCCCGCGCCGGTCGATGAGCACGTTGGCCGGCTTGATGTCCCGGTGGACCAGACCCACCGACGCGGCCCGGGCCAACCCGTCGGCCACCTGCACCGCGACGCACGCGGCCTCGGCGTCGCCGAACGTGCCGCCCCGTGCGACGGCTTCTTGCAGGCTCACCCCGTCCACATACTCCATCACCAGGTACGGCGGGTTGTGCGTGGCATTGACATCGACGGCCGCGACGATGTTCGGGTGGTCGAGCGCGGCCGCGGCCCGGGCCTCGCGCACGAACCGGCGCCGCGCGCCCGGGTCCGCCCGCAGCGCGGCCGACAGCACCTTGACCGCGACCCGCTTGCCCAGCAACGGGTTCTCGGCCAGGAACACCTGCCCCATGCCCCCGCGCCCGATCCGCTCCAGCACCCGGTAGTTGCCCAGCCACAGCCCGGGCCCGTTCCCGGCGGCCACCTCGGCCGCCTGGTACGCGGTCAGTAGCCCGTCGGCGACCAGCGCCTTCAGGGCCGCCGGCGCGTCGGCGAGTTCGTGCCGGACCGCAAACGCCGACAGCCGGGCCGGCTCTACGAGCCGATCCCGGCGGAGCGTGTCGTACACTTCCTGTACCGACTGCGGACCGGTCATGCAGGCCACACGAAACGAGGGGGCCACGTTAGATTAGAACATTATTGCGGCCCGGCATGCTTTCCGAGGCGTTACCAGCACATTAATGAGAGCGGGGATTTGAAGCTCATGACGCTCACACGTGCTCGCCCGATTGGGCCAGCACTTGAAACGGCGGCTGACCGGCCCGCGCCCGCAACCGGTTCACGCCGGTCAGCACCACGCGCCGCGTCACCAGCCACACCTGAAACCGGCGCTTGCCCGGGAAATCGATCAGCATTACGCCCATCAAAATGGTGAGCAGGCCCTGACCCGGAACGCCGGGCAGCGACATGAGACCGCCCAGCACGATGAGGATGTAACCCATCACGTTCCGAACGAGGACGACGAGCCCGTGGAGGACCGGGTGCCGGTCGATGGGGCGCTGCGCGTTGGGGTTCACGAAGTAGTCGGCCGGCAGGCGCGCGAGCACGTACCCGACGACGACGAGGCTGACTGCGGCCATGCTCACGGCCAGCCCGACGCTAATCGCGGCGAGGTGCCACGGCCCCCACCCGTCCGGTAACCGACTCGACAGCCATTCTGGCATTTGGATCGCCTCCCGGAACGCCCGCGCGTGTATTCTAGCCGCGGTCGCGCTCACGACGGGACGCCGCAGCGAACATGACCCCCGAAACCGAAGTTATCGCCTGCCCGGCGTGCAGGCACCTCGTGCGGGTGCCGCTCGACTGGCTCGGCGCGCAGGTGCAGTGCCCCGAGTGCAAGGCGCGGTTCCGCGCGCCGGTGCGCGTGGACGGTAAACTCACCGACGCGGAGCCGCTGTCGCGCCCGCCCGGCGCCGACGCCCCGAAGCGGCGCCCGCGGGTGGACGCGATGCTGCTCCTGCCCGCGTTCGGGCTGATGATGATCGGGTGCGCGGCGCTCGCCGTGGGCGGGGCCACCACCGCGCGCTACCTCCGCGACCCCGGCGCGCCCAAGCAGGACGTGGCGCAGATGGTCGCCCAGGCGCGCAGGGGCGGCGCGTTCACGGCCGGCCCAGAGGGCCCCGACGAGCGGGCCAAGTTCGACGACGCGTTCGCCGAACAGCGCGCCGGGACGATCCGCGCGCTGGTGCCGGTGTTCGCGGTGATGAGCGCGTTCATCTTCTACGGCGGCGTCGCGATGGCCACGCGCCGGCACTACCGCATGGCGCAACTCGGGTGCGTGCTGGCGGTGCTGCACGTCGCCTACGGGTGCTGCCTGCCCGGCGCGCTGGCCGGGCTGTGGGGGCTGCTGATGTTAAGTTCGGCCGAGGGCCGCGAACATTTCGGAAGGTGAGGCGGCTTCTGCTATGATGACGGCTTGATCCCGCTTCGTGTACGAGAACGCGATGTCCCGCTCCGGCCGACCGACCGACGACAAGCCGCTGCCCCCGCTGTACGCCATGACCCACGGCGGCATCGAGTCCACCGCGGCCGACGAGATCACCCGCGACGTCGGCGGCGAGGTGAAGAAGACCGCGCGCGGGCTCGTCGTGTTCCGCGTGGAGGCGCTCGGCGACAAGGTGCTGTCGCTGCGCACCACCGAGGACGTGTTCCTGATGGCGTGGGGGTCCGACTCGCTCACGTACAAGTCGGAAGACCTCGACACCATCCGCGCGTGGACCGCGAAGAAGCCCGACTGGGACCACCTTTTTAAGCTGCACCACAAGATCAGGCCCAAGACGAAGGGCCGGCCGACGTACCACATCGTCTGCCAGATGCAGGGGGAGCACGGGTTCCGCCGGGCCGACGCGCGGGCCGCGTTCATCGAAGGGCTGGCGGGCAAGGTCCCGAACGGCTGGCACTACAGCAACGAGAACGCGTGGCTCGAAATCTGGCTCACCATTTACAGCAAGACCGCGGTGTGCGGGGTGCGCCTGAGCGACCGCACCATGCGGCACCGGACGTACAAGCTCGACCACGTGCAGGCGTCGCTGCGGCCCACGGTCGCGGCGGCGATGGTGCGGCTCGCGGGCATCGGCCCGGGGATGACCGTGCTCAACCCGTTCTGCGGCGCGGGGACGATCCTCGCGGAAGCCCTCGACGTGGCTGAGAAGCGCAGCCGCGCGGGCGCCGTGCGCGTGCTCGGCGGCGACATCGACCCGAACGCGGTGTTCGTCACCTCGCAGAACCTGGAGCAGGTCGGTAAGGCGAGCCTCGCGCGCTGGGACGCGACCGCGCTGCCGCTGGAGAGCCAGAGCGTGGATCGGATCGTGTCGAACCCGCCGTTCGGCAAGCAGTTGTCGTCGATCGAGCAGATCGGGCCGCTGTACGAGGCCGCGGGCGCGGAGCTGGATCGCGTGCTCAAGCCCGGCGGCCGCGCGGTGCTGCTGGCGATGGAAGTGGAAGGGCTGAAGCGCGTGTTGCAGAGCTACCGGTGGTAGCAGGTGCGGCAAACGCGCGTGCGGCTGCTGGGACTGCCCGCGGTGCTGACCGTGTGGAACAAGCCGGGGTGATTTTGGTTTTGTCCTGTCCCCTTTGTGGGACAGGGACAGGCGTCTACTCCTTCGCCAAAACCAGATCGAGCGTGCGGCGCGGCGAATGCCGTTCCTCGCCTGTCGTGGTTCGGATGGCTTGGCCGAGAGTTGAGCAGCGCGGCACTTCCAGCAGTGGGGTGATGCGGTAGACCGGAGTCGCTGTCCGCGATCCGTTTGTGCGAAACCCAAAGCTTGCAAAAGCGGAAGCAAGTTGCTCTTGGCTTGCCCTGTTTCCACTTCGAGTTACGGTCGACGCTCCGTAACCTCAAGATTCGCTAGGAGTTTGGGTCCGCGGTTATGAACCGGCTCGCCCGTTCCGTCATCGCGCCTCCGCGCGCTAAAACACGCCGGGGATGGGGTCGCCGGCGACGCGGTTGGCGACCGCGGTCGGCACCCCGAGGGCGGTGCGCACCGCGCCGGCGTCGAACAGGTGCTGCATGACCGTCGCCGTCAGGTGCGCGGGCGTGACCGGGGCGCTCGCCGGCGTGCCGTTGTCCCGCGCCGACTTGCCGATCACCTGACCCGTCTTCAGCGACCCGCCGAACAGGGCCAGCGTGCAGAGGTTCGGCCAGTGGTCGCGGCCGCCGTTCTTGTTGATCTTCGGCGTGCGGCCGAAGTCGCCCGTCAGCACCACCAGGGTCTTCTCCAGCAGCCCGCGGTCGCTCAGGTCCGTCAGGAACACCGACAGCGCCTTGTCGAGCGGGCGCCCGAGCATCTCCATGCCCTCCTTCACCGGCGGGTTGTTGCCGTCGGCGTGCATGTCCCACCCGGCGCTCTGCACGGTGACGAAGCCCACGCCGGCCTCGATCAGCCGCCGCGCGAGCAGGAACTGGTGCCCGAGGGCGCACGGCTCGAACGTCTTCTTCCCCGTCTTGAACGACGAGGTGTCGTACCTGTCGCGGTTGCTCCTGGGCTCCCTCGACACGTCGAACGCCTGCCCCGCGCCGCGGGTGAGCAGGTCCGCCGCCTGTTGCTCGAACGCGGACATCCCGCCGCCGGCGGTGGCGGTCGCGTCGAGCTGCTTCTTCGCGCCGTCGAGCTTTTTGAGCAACTCCACGCGGTCGCCGAACTGCTCCGGCGTGAGGCTCAGCTCCATGTTGCGGAGCGCCGGCCCCTTGCCGCCGGGCACGAACGGCTCGCACGCGGCGCCCAGCGACCCGGCCCGCGAGCCGACCGCGACCCGCTGCATCTCGCGGTTGTACTGGGGGTCTTTGTGCGGGTCCGACAGCAGCGCGTAAGTCGGCAGTCCGGTCTTCGGGTGGTTCGAACCGCGAACCCGGGCGTACAGCGCACCGATGCTGTGACCCTCTTTGGCCTGACCGTTGGGGTCGGTGCCGCCGGTGAGCACGTGGCTGATGGCCTGCTCGTGGTTGCCCACCGGGTGCTTGAACGAGCGCACGATCACGGCGTCGTTCGCGTGCTTCGCGAGTTCGGGGAAGGTGCCGCCGAACGTCACGCCCGGGAGCGCCGTCTTCACCTCGCCGGTGACCGACCGCGACTGCTCCGGGCCGTCCATGTTCGGGTTGAACGTCTCGATGTGGCTGGCCCCGCCGCCGAGGAACACCATCACCACCGCGCGGTCCTTCACATACGCCAGGTCGAGCGCCCCGGCCGCCGCGCGCGTCTCGAGCAGCCACGGGAGCGCGAAGCCCCCGAGCGCACCAGCCCGGAGGAAGCTCCGGCGCGAAAGGCCGGCGCAGTCGCGGAACTGGGAAGAGGTGTGAAGTGTGAGCATGGCCTGGCGGGGAGTGGAAGGCGGGGCTAACGTGTGCCAGTGTAACGAATCCCGCTCGGCGTTGCGACAGACAAGAAACCGACGCACCCGCTCGCACCCACCGCAGGAACGATTCGGTAGGCGCAACATGTTCCGGCTACACAGGTTCTCGCAGGCGCGGCGAAAATGAGAAACGCTTGAATGGCGGCTTTCGGTCTAGTGCGATGCTCCGACCTCAGATAAGTTGGGATGTCTTCAATGCGATGACCGGCGGGCACGCGCAGCCGACCGGCCCAGCCTCTTTCCGGTCGCCGAGACCCGCGGCCGGCTCTCACGCTCAGGACCAGTTTCGCGTTCGGGGCGGTCGTCAGCCTGGCCCTGTCCTTCGGCAGAGCGGCGGGCGCTCAACAGGGCAAAGCCGCCGACTTCCAGAGGCCCTGCGCCGCCGCGCAGGAGGCGGTGCCCAACGCCCAGTTCATCCGCTCCCGGCTCGAGAAGAAGGGGACGCTGTACGGATTCTACTTCTTCAAGGACGGCAAAGTGTACGAGGTTGAGGTCAGCGTGGGGACGAACACCGTGGTCAAGAACGAGTCTCAGGACGTTGCCGTGGTCGGCCAAAAGGACACGCCGAAGGTCAGCCTGGACGTGATCAACCTGATCAAGCCGCAGAAGAACGCGAAGACCAAACTGCCGGACGGCCGGCTCCTGGAGATCGCGCTGGACGCCCTGAAGGACGCGGGCGTCTCGGAAGTCACGTACTTCGTATCCGACGGCAAGTTGTACCTCCGGGTCGGAGGCGTCGTACTGGACGCGGCCACCGGCAAGCAGGTGATGGACCCCACCAAGTGAGAGCGCAGCGCCGCTCCGCGCCCCAAACCGCCAGAGGTTCCGCCGTGCCCAGCCGCCGGGCGTTCACCCTGATCGAGATTCTGGTGGTGATCGCCATCATCGCGATCCTGATCGGGCTGTTGATCCCGGCCGTCCAGAAGGTGCGCGGGGCCGCCGCGCGCATCAAGTGCCAGAACAACCTCAAGCAGATCGGCCTCGCGTGCCACAGCTACGAGTCGGCGAACGGGCGGTTCGTGCCGGCCGGCGTGTACCCGCCGAACGCGGTCGCCGGCGACGCCTGGGCCCACTTCACCCGGTTGCTGCCGCTCATCGAGCAGGCGAACACGTTCAACCAGGTCGACTTCACCCTGCCCGGGAACGCCCAGGACGCGGTGAGCCGGCAGCGGATCCCGGTGTTCGTGTGCCCGAGCGAGGTGAACGACCGGCTCAAGCCGCCGGCCGCGACCGGGCCGCAGATCAACCGGTGGCCCGCCACCTACGCGGCCAACGTCGGCGGCTGGTTGACGTGGAACCCGGTCACCGGGGCAGGCGGCGACGGGACCGTCGTGTACGTGTCCGGGCCGGCCAACAGCACCACCGGTCCGGTCGGCGGGCTCCGCACCGGGGAGGTGCCCGACGGGCTCTCGAACACCATCGGGTACACCGAGGTGAAGGCGTATCAGCCGGTGTTCCGGGTCACCAACACGGCGGCGGCGGCCAACACCCCCCCGCCGGCCGACGCGGCCGGGGTGCTCGGGCACGCCGGCACGACGGCGCTCTCGACCGACAACGGGCACACGAGCTGGACCGAGTCGCAGACGTTCCACAACGGGGTCACGTTCGTACTCACCCCGAACAGCAAGGTGCCGTACACGACCGGCGGCGTGGACTACGACGTGGACGTGATCGTCAACAAGGAGGGGGCGTCGGCCGCCGCGACCTCGTTCGCGGCGGTGACCAGCCGGAGCTACCACACCGGGCTGGTGAACGTGCTGCTCATGGACGGGTCGGTGCGGTCGGTGCGGTCCTCCATCTCCCAGGCCGCGTGGCGGGCCGCCGGCACCCGCGCCGGCGGCGAGACGCTCGCGCTGGACTGACGCCCCGGCCGCCCCGGGCCGAGCTACTCGGGTGGCTTCGGCGCGTCCGCCTTCCTGGTCAGCACCAGTTCCATAACGAGCCGCGCCGTGCCGTCCGGCTCGATCGCGTGCTGGCGGTGGACGATCTTCTTACCACCATCCTCCAGCGTGGTGGCCGTCTGCGAGCGCCGCGCCCCGTCCTTCGGCCCCTCGCCGAGCGCCTGGCCGAGCAGCACGATCTTCTTGCCGTCGAACTTGTCGGCGCCCTGGCGGAACGACATGCGGGTCTGCCGCGAGTCGATCCACGTGCTGGTGAACTTCCCGGTCTCCGGCTCGAACCCGATCAGCCCGGTGCCCGAGGTCTGCGCGTCGCCGGCCCCGAAGGTGAAGTCGGACTGGAGGAACCGCCCGCCGTGGACCATCGTCTGGCGGCACGTGCCGGTGCTCTTGGCCGGCTCCCCGCCGCCCCGCGGGTGGAACGCCTTCGCCACGTCCCAGTCGCCGACGAACTTCTCCAGGAACTTCTGCCCCTCGCCGGGCTTGGAGTTCGGTTCGAACCTGGCCTGCGGGTCTTTCTTGTCGTCCGGTTGCGGCACGCGACCGGTAGCGGCGCCCGCGACCAACGAGGCGAGCGCCAACAGCAGGACGGGGCGGAGCATGGGCGGCCTCGCTGGAAACGAAAATACGTACCGGGCGCCCGGTACATTCTAAGCGCTCGCCGGGCGATGGCCGAGCGCCATCGTCGTGACGCTTCCTTCAACGGCCCCGGCCGGCTGGCGCTGGTCACCGGCGCGTCCGGCGCTGTGCTCCACGCGTCGTCGGTCCCGACCGGCGACCGATAGCCGGACGACAGGGCGGCTCTGGCGCGGAGCCCCCGAGCACCAGGAGCGGTTTCGCGGCCCAGTTGCGGTTGGCGGCCGAGGGCTCTGGGGTACTAACCGGGCGTCTTACCACTCGGACCCTTTGTCGAACGCCCCCGGAGGTGAGTGATGGCCCGACGGAGCAAGGCGAGGTTCGGACCCGGGCCGGTCGCGACGGCCCTCACGACCGCGGGGCGGTTCCTCTGGAAAGCGCGGCTGGCCGCGCTCGCCACCGCCGCGCTGGCCGCGGTCCCGGCGGTCGCCACCGCCGACGAGTTGCGCACGTTCTCCGCACCGTGAACGGTAAGCCGGGGGGCACCTACACGATCGCCACCGGCACCGCCGCCGACGGCACCGAGACCGTCAATGTGGTCGCGGCCGTCAAGGTGAAGGTCCTCGTCGCCAACTACACGTACGAGTTCAGCAGCACCGAGACCTGGAAGAACGGCCGGCTCGTGGCGCTCAGGTCCCAGTCCAACGACGACGGCAAGAGGCGTGCGGTGACCGCGGCCGCCGCCGAGCGCGGGCTGATGGTGACCGCGGGCAAGGAGACCAAACTCGTCGGGGCCGACGTGATCACCTCCACCGGGGTTCGTGTCCTGGCCGGTGAGAAGGTCCGCGACGTGGTCGTACTCGACGCCGAGGACGGGTCCGAAACGGCCGCGCGCGTGGAACCGCTCGGCGCGTGCAAGGTGCCCCTCAACGGGGCCGTCATCGAGGGCACGCGGTTCAAGCTGACCGGCAAGGACCTCGCGGCCGAGTGGTGGTTCGACGCCAGCGGGCGGGTGATCCGTCAGGAGATGAAGTGGGACGGCCACAAGGTGGTGCTGGAACTGACTGGCGTAAAGTGACCGGGCCGGCCCGAACCGCCACCATGGCCGCAGCGGGCCGCGCGTGTTAGCCCGCCGCGCGCGGGCGCCCGGCGCGGGTTCGTGTTCCGCGGGCGGAACCGCACCGGCCCCGGCGCGCGGCGCTACGCCAACCGGCCGGCCGCGGGACTGGGTGCGGCCCGGGCCACGCGCCGGATCGTCGCGGCCAGATCGCTCATGAGAAACGGCCAGGCCAGGCGGGACGCGCCGCAGAACACGTCCGGGTCGTACTTACCGGCGCCGCCCACGAAGCAGACGCGAACGCCCGGGCTCACGCCGCGGAGCGCGGCCAGGGCCTTCAACCCGTCCTCCGTTTCGACGTCGATGAGCACGACTGCGATTCGGTTCGCGTGCGCGCGGTACACGCTGGCCGCCTCGCCGGCGCCGGCGGCCAGCCACACGGGCAGCCCGTGCTGCTCGAGCCCGGCCCGCAGCATGAGCCGCATCAGGACGTCGTCGTTGACGACCAACACGCCGGGACCGTCGCACGCCCGACTGCTCGGGGTGCCGGCGGCCGGTTCGTCCTGGGGCGGGCGCCGCGTGCCGAAGGTGCGATCGTCATGCATGACCGTCTCCTGGTTGAAATGGGAAGGCCGCTGACGGAGCGCGCCGGGCGCAGAAAGCCGGGTTCCGCCGCGGCCCGATTCAGGCGCACGCTCGGGGCGCGGGCCCGGAACTCGCCGCCGCCCGAACCGCCGCCAACAGGGCGCCCAGAGCGATCGGATTCATCAGCTCCGCGACCACAGGCGACCTCGCTCCGCAGATCGCGGACCCACTGGCCGAGCGCGGCGCGAACGTGCCCCTCGAGCGGACGTGCGCGCAACTCGTATCGGCCTGAGTTCCCGACATCGTTGTGCCGCGTACCGCGCGAGTCGCACACGGCCGCCCGCACCGAAGCGATCAGTGGTGGTCATACGATGGCAGACTAATTGGCTCACGATCCATTAACAGTCGGGGAAGCCACAACACTCGTTGTCGGGGCTTCCCCGACGCCGCACCCGTTATCAACTGAGCGGTGCGTCGCCGTACATCTAATTAGTGTTATTAGTTTATCGATGGTAAATAACTAATTTAATTGTTACGTGTATTTGTTGTTGTAATAAGTTTAAGTTTGATATCTCGGGTGGTACCCCTGTCGCGCAACCGGTGCCCGCCCCCGGGGCTGAGCGGGCACTCGCTGGCCGGTCGCCGCGTGGCACGTTGGTACGGCGGCTACCGGGGCGCACGCCCCTCGACCACGCTGCGGTGCTCGAAACCTTATGCCCGGTGGCGGCGTTCACGATCCGATGCGGTTGGGCGGGGAACGTCATGAACCGTTGGGCACAGTTCCGGTCGAGGGTTCTGGCTCACGAGCGCTGGTTCGCCATCTGTTCGCTGTTCACGCCGTGCAGCCCGTTCGCCCTCATGGACGGCGACGTGGCGTGGCAAAGGTTCCTGGGGTTGCTCGGGCGGCTATTATTCCTTGCGCCGCTGAGCGGGGCGGCGACCGCGGGCCACGCGCACCAGCGCACGGGCCGGCGCCCCCGCGCGGCACCAGGAGGCGGGCGATGCCGACCGAGCCGAGCGACGCGGCCCTCCGGGGCGAAGTCGTGTACCTCTACGCGTTCGACGTGGCGAATCAGGTCCGGATGGACCGGGCCGCGGAACTCCTCGCGGGGCGCGCGGCCCCTTTCCTCGCCGCGCGGGAGCGCCCCGCGCCGCGGACCGTGCCCGTCTCCCGCCCGCTCGTCCTCGAGCCGCCCGTCCCGGGCGCCGGGGTGAACGGGTGCCCGGTCCGGTTGCGGGTCCGGGTCTACGATGTCGGCGTCATCACCGTGACGGCCCGGGTGCCGTTCGCGGCCGCCGCGCTCCCCGCCCTGGCGC
>JBJSXS010000266.1:0-2957 GCA_046086545.1 Gemmata sp. | reverse complement strand
GGCGGCGCTCGTCCTCGGCGGTGCCCGGCGGGGTGCGGGCCAGCTCGACCTGCGCGGCGATGAACGCCGCGCGCGGCGGATCACCGCTCTCTTCGAGCCAGTCGGCGTACACCAGACGGACGGTGTCGGCGCCCGGTGTGGCGATGACGGCGCTCAGGAAGCTCTGCTCGTCCGGGGTCATGCGGGACGTCTCGGCTCGGGCATTCCGTAATATAACCGCGTTCGCGCGACGATTTACTGACCGCTGCCCCGCCGCACGCCAGCGACCACCATGAGCGAAGAACGTCAGCTCCACCTGCTCTCGTCGTACCGGCTCGCGACCTCGTACCCGCTCCAGCAGACGCCGGACGAGGTGGCCGCGTTCCTCAACGGGTACGCGGCCCTGTGGCACCCGGCGGCGCTGGCCGGCGCGACACAGCCGCCGCAGGTGTCCAGCTCCTACGACCACGACATGCCGCGCGGCGGGTTCGTGTACGCGGTGCCCGAGGGCCCGCACCTGTTCCAGCCGGACGACTGGAACGCCCGCGTCGAAGAGGCGAAGTCCGTCGTGTTCCGTGCCACCGCGTCACGCACCGAAAGCGTCGAGCGCCTGCTGACCGCGCTGCGCGAATCGGGCCAGCCGTCGCACCCGGGATCGCTGTTCGATGCTTCGCCCGCGGCCGTGCGGCTGTTCGCGGGCCTGGGCTACGGCTATGTAATGCTCGACACGCTGTACGAGGCGATGGACCACGAGAAGCTGCTCGACGCCCCCGGGTTCTGGCAGGACGTGGTGAGCGCCCGCGACGCGCTCGAGCGCGGGGAGGACTACCTCCCGCACCTCAAGAGCGCCGCGGAGAAGCTCCAAGCGGGCCGCGAGCCGGTCTACTCCGGCTCGCTGTTCTGGCTCGACTGGGTTCACGTCGACCCCAAGAACCTCGGGGCCGCGTGGCCCAAGTCGCTCTTCACCGGATCGCCGATCACCGTGCTCGCGTCGGGCGAGACGCTGGAGCGGCTCGCGGAGCAGGAGCCCGAGCGGTTCGCGGAGCTGAAGGCGAAACTCCCCGCGGACCTGCCGGCAGCGGTGGACCTGTGCTGCGGCTCGTACCGCGACCGCGACGACGCGCTGATGCCGGTCGAGAGCCAGCTGTGGAACCTGCGCGCCGCGCGCCGCGCCGCGAAGCGGCTCTTCGACTCGGAGCCGGCGGTTTACGCGCGCAAGAAGAGCGCGTACCACCCGCAACTGCCGGGGTGGCTCTCGCACCTCGGGTTCAAGCACGCGGTGCTGATTAGCACGGATGCGGCGCTGGTTCCCAGCATCCGCGCGTCCGCGGTGAACTGGCCGAGTCCCGACGGGAAGGCGGTCGAGGCGTACACCCGCGACCCGCTGCCGGCGGCCGACCCGCACACCTACTTCAACCTCGTTTACCACCTGCACCAGGCGACCACGTACGACTCCGCGCCCACGGTGTCGCTGAAGCACCTCGGAGAGCCGGCGTGCGCGTCGTACGACGACCTGCTCGCGCTGTTCGAGCTGGCCCCGGTGTTCGGGGAGTGGACGAACCTGAGCCGGTACTTCGGCGGGGCGACCAGCGGCGATTACATCGGCGTGCAGTCCGCCGACGAGTTCTTCGCGGACTACCTCGACGAGCGCGTCACGAACGAGCACCGGCCCGAACCGGTGGGCGGATTCCCGCGGCACCTGCGCCTGCGCCGCCGCCTCGACGCGGCGTACACCCTCGCGGCGCTGCACCGCACGCTGGCCGCGCCGACGCCCGAGGACGAGGAGGTACTGCGCCAGCTCGCCGCGGCGGAGGACGGGGTCGAGGCCCGCGGGGCGAACCCCGGGCCCGGGGCGGACGACCTCGCGCCGCTCGAAGCGCACTGGGCGAGGCGGCTCGCCGACCGCATCCAGGTGCGCGCCGCGGACGGCCCGCCGGGGCTGATGGTGTTCAACCCGTGCGCGTTCACGCGCCGCGTCGCGCTGGAGGTCGAGGGCTTCCGCGGCGCGATCCCGGTCGCGGACCCGGTGAAGGCCGCCGAGTTCGACGGGAACCTGGCGCGGCTGGTGGTCGAGGTGCCGTCGCTCGGGTTCGCGTGGGTGCCGCGCGGCGGAACCGCCGCGCCGCCCAAGCCGCGCATCAGGCTCGCCGACGGGCTGGCCGTGCGCAACGAGTTCATCGAGTGCGACATCGACGCGGCCACCGGCGGCATCCGCTCGTTCCGCGACCTCCGCACGCGCGCGACGCGGTTCGGGCAGCAGTTGGTGTTCAACCCCGGCAGCAAGATGGTGGCGCGCGATGTGAGCGTGACCAGCAGCGGCTCCGCGATGGGCGAGATCGTCAGCACCGGCGACCTGATCGGCGAGCGGGACGAGGTCCTCGCGACCTTCAAACAGCGGGTGCGCACGTGGCTCGGGCGCCCGGTGCTGGAGCTGCGCATCGACCTGGACGTGAAGCACCAGCCGAGCGGCTACCCGTGGCACGCGTTCTACGGCGCGCGGTTCGGGTGGCGCGACGAGCGGGCGGTGCTGTTCCGCGGGGTCAACGGGGCGAACGCGCAGACCGGGTACACGCGGCCCGTCTCCCCTGACTACCTCGAAGTCCGGTTGGGGGCGGAGCGCTCGTTCCTGTTCACCGGCGGGCTGCCGTTCGTGCAGCGCCACGGGTCCCGCATGGCCGATGTGATTCTGGTCCCCGAGGGCGAGCAGACGCGGTCCTTCGAGCTGCTGCTGGCGACCGACCGCGACGTGCCGATGCAGACCGCACAGGGGTGGGTGTCGCCGGCCCCGGTGGTGCTTACCGACAGGGGCGCGCCCGCGGCGGGCACCTCCGGGTGGCTCGCGCACGTCGACATGCCGAGCCTGTTACTGTTGGGCCTGCGCCCGGACGCGCCCGGCGATGGGTTCTCGCGGGCGATCAGTGGCACGCTTCTTGAGACGGCCGGGTTCGGCGGCGTCGCGGAGCTGCGGTTCGCCCGCG
>JBJSXS010000265.1:0-3986 GCA_046086545.1 Gemmata sp. | reverse complement strand
TTGCCGGCGTTCGTGGTGATGTCCACCGGGGCCGGGGTCAGCGGCGGGCCCGCGAACTGGAGCAGCGGGTTCCTGCCCACGCTGTACACCGGCACCCGGTTCCGCAACCAGGGCGATCCGATACTGAACGTCACCGCGCCGGCGGGCGTGGACGCGGAGCTCCAGAAAGACACGCTCGCACTGGTCGCTGACCTGAACAAGCAGCGCCTCGGGGCCGTCGGCGACCCGGAAATCGCCACGCGCACGGCGGCCTACGAGATGGCCGGGCGGTTGCAGACCGCGGCGCCCGAGCTGACCGATCTCAACAAAGAAGCGAAGGAGACGCTCGCGCTGTACGGGGCAGACCCGGACAAACCGAGCTTCGCGCGAGCGTGCCTGCTCGCGCGGCGCATGGTTCAGCGCGGCGTGCGGTTCGTCACGATTTACCACGAGGGCTGGGACGCGCACTCCGACGTGGCGGGCAGCTCGCGGAACAACTGCAAAGCCACCGACCAGGCGAGTGCCGCACTGGTGAGCGACCTGAAGCGCCTCGGGTTGCTCGACTCGACCCTCGTGATCTGGGGGGGCGAGTTCGGGCGCACCCCAATGGTCGAAACGAACCCGGTGCTGGGCCGCAACTTGGGGCGCGACCACCACCCGCAGGCGTTCACGGTCTGGATGGCCGGCGGCGGCATCAAACCCGGCATCACGCTCGGCAAAACCGACGACCTCGGGTTCCACCCCGCGGAGGATGCGGTTCACGTCCACGACGTGCAGGCCACGATCCTGAATCAACTCGGCCTCGATCACGAAAAGCTCACTCACCGGCACGCCGGCCGCGACTTCCGCCTCACCGACGTGTTCGGTAAGGTCATCAAGAACGCTGTGGCATAACGCGAAGCACCGGAACCTGAAGGAACCGATCCATGCGCCTGCGACTCCTGTACACGCTCGCCGCCCTCGCAGCCCCGCTGGTAGCGCTCGCCGTAGATCCCGGCGCGGCCGCGCCGCCCGTCGCCAAGCGTGTGCCGCACAAGCTCAAACAGCACGGCGAGACCCGCGTCGATGACTTCTTTTGGATCAAAGAAAAGGGCGACAAGGAGGTCCAGAAGTACCTCGAAGCCGAAAACGCGTACGCGGCGGCGGTGCTGAAGCCCACCGCCCCGCTCCAGGAGAAGCTGTACAAGGAGTTCCTGGGCCGCATCAAGCAAACGGACCAGGACGTGCCGGTACAGGACCGCGGGTACTGGTACTACTCACGCACTGTGGAGGGCAAGCAGTACCCGATCCACTGCCGCCGGAAAGGCGCTCTCGAGGCGCCGGAGGAGGTGCTGCTGGACGGGAACGAACTCGCCACGGGCGAAAAGTACTTCGCGTTCGGCGATCAGCACGTCAGCGACGACGGCAACCTGCTCGCCTACACGACCGATACCACCGGCTTCCGCGAGTACACGCTGTTCGTGAAAAACCTGCGCACCGGCAAGCTCGTCGAAGACAAGTTGGTGAAGGCTCCCATGTTCGAGTGGGCGAGCGACAACAGGACGCTGTTCTACCTCACCGAAGATGAAGCCAAGAGGGCGAACAAGGTATGGCGCCACACGGTCGGCACTCCGCGCGAGAAGGACGAGGTGATCTTCGAGGAGAAGGACGAGTTGTTCTGGCTGGAGTTGTCGAAGTCGCGCGACGGGAAGTACCTGTTCCACTCGTCCGTCAGCTACGCGAGCACCGAACAGCGGTTCCTGCCCTCGGACCGGCCCGACGGCAAGTGGCAAACGCTCGCCAAGCGCGAGCCCGGACACGAGTACGACGCGTCCCACCGCGACGGCGCGTTCTACATCCGTACGAACAGAAAAGCGACCAACTTCAAGGTCGTCACGTGCCTCGTCGAGAAAACCGATCCGGCGAACTGGAGGGACTTCCTTCCGTACGACCCGAAAGTCTACACCGAGGGCGTGGCGGCGTTCAAAAACCACCTCGTTCTCTCGGTCCGCGTGGGCGGGCTGACACGGCTCGTCGTGCGCGACTTCGCGACCGGCCGGGCGCACACGGTCGCGTTCGACGACGCACCGCACGACGTCGCCCTCGCGCGCAACCCCGAGTTCGGCGCCACTGCAATCCGGTTCACCCGCACATCGCTGAACGAACCGGACGCCGAGTTCTCCTACGACATGGAGACGCGCGAGAAGACGCAACTCAAGGTGAAGGAGGTGCCGGGCGGGTACAAACCCAGCGGGTACACCACCGCGCGCGTCGAGGCCACCGCGGGCGACGGCACGAAGGTACCCATCTCGCTCATCTACAAGACGGGCACGAAGCTCGACGGCACCGCGCCGGGGCTCCTCTACGGGTACGGGTCCTACGGGCTGAACATGCCCATGGAGTTCGACCCCGTTCGCGTCAGCCTGCTCGACCGCGGGTTCGTGTACGCGATCGCGCACGTCCGCGGCGGCTCGGATTTGGGGCGCACGTGGTACGACGACGGCAAGATGCTCAAGAAGATGAACACGTTCACCGACTTCGTCGCTTGCGCCGACCACCTCGTGAGTGCCAGGTACTGCTCCCGCGACAAGCTCGCGATTGAGGGGGCGAGCGCGGGCGGTCTGTTGATCGCCGCGACGCTGAACATGCGCCCCGATCTGTGCAAGGCCGCGGTTCTGAAGGTGCCGTTCGTGGACGCCGTCACCACCATGCTGGACGAATCGATCCCACTGACGGTACAGGAGTTCCAGCAGTGGGGCAACCCGAAGGTCAAGAAGGAGTACGACTACCTGAAGGCGTATTGCCCGTACACCAACATCAAGAAAGCCGCTTACCCGGCTATGCTGGTTATGACCTCCCTCAACGACAGCCAGGTGCTGTTCCACGAACCGACCAAGTACGTCGCAAAGATGCGCGCGCTCCGCACCGACAAGAACCCACTGCTGCTGCGCTGCAACATGGACGCTGGACACGGCGGCGCGTCAGGCCGCTACGAGCACCTGAAGGAAGACGCGATCGTCCTCGCATTCCTGCTCGACCAGATGGGCATCAACAACTAATCCCTTACAGAGGCCTGTCGCGCGCGTCTTTCCCGCACCGCTATCGGGTTCATGCCAGCGGCGCCGGAGCGGCGAAGACGCCCTCACTCCCCATCGTCGGCGACTCCACCGTGAAGACCGGGAGAGGGGCCAGCAGGTTTGCGGCGAACCGCTGATCGCGCTGTTCGACAAGACCCGAACCGTGGTCGAGAGCCACGCGATCGGCGCGCTCAGCAGCCGCACGTTCATCACCGAAATGCGGTAGGACAAGAGCCTCGTTGCGGCACTGCCGGGCGACTTCGTCGTGATCCGGATGGCGCACGACGACAGCGGGCTGCGGGACGCCGAAGCGCGAGCACGGGACAGCATCCGCGGCACCGGCACGGAAGAGCGGGGGATCGACAATCCCATGACCAACATGAAAGAAGTCGTTCGCACCTATGGCTGGTACCTGCGGAAGTATGTTTCAGGCGCGCGCGGGAAGATTATGACGCCAGTCATCGTTTCGCCCGTCCCGCGCTGCCCGCACAAGCCGGTTGCGAAGGGCGACGTTGAGAAAAACTGCCACGTCGCGCGGGCCGAAGAGGTCGTGACGGCGGACAAGTGGGTGTTGTTACCGCTGAAAAAAAGGTGACGTCGAAGCACGCGGCGTTCGCCCCCGCGGACATCAAGTCGATGTTCTTCGCCGCGGCCAACGGCACCCACACCAGTCCCGCCGGCGCGGGGCCCGGCGCCGCGTGCGTTTCCGCGGGCTCGCGCGGCCTCGCGGAATGCGAACCGAAAGACCATCTGCTGCCCGTGGGAAGTGATCGGGCTCACTCCGTGATGACCTTCGCGCCCCCGCGCACGGTCCCCTTCTCCACCACCAGCGGCGGGTCCGCGGCGGCGCTGCGCCGGTAGGTCACGACCGCCCCCTCGTCCGCGAACGTGAGCCGGAGCGAACCGCCGGTCGTGAAGGTGACGTTCAGGCGTGCGGCGCCGAGCAACTTG
>JBJSXS010000264.1:0-3245 GCA_046086545.1 Gemmata sp. | reverse complement strand
CCTGTGCCACCACCGGATCACGGCGGCCCCCACAGAACCCGCGCCGCCTCGGCGCACCGGTCGAGGAGCGCTTGCCGGCGCTTCGGGTTCGCGAACCGGCCGTACCCCTCCACCCACGCCCGCGTCTGCTCGAGCAGCGCGCGGAGCGCCGCGACCGACTCCGGGTTCGGCGCCGGTGCGCCCACGACCACCGGCGAGGTGTGCGCGAACCCCGCGGGGCCGCTCGTGCGGCCCGCGACCCAGCACGCCCCGCCCACGAGCGCTTCCGCCGCCCCGTCCCCGGCAGCCACCACCCGCCCGTTCGCGACGATCTCAACTTGCGGTGCGGCCCACCCCGACCGCGCGGACGCGGTGACGCGCGGGCCCTCGACCGCGAGCGCGAGCAGCGGACCGGCGGAGACGAAGGTGTGGCCGGCGCGAACCGCTTCGACCCACGGGTTGCCCCGCGCATACGTCCGCGTGGACCCGAGTTGGAGCGCGTTCGAGTCCTTGCCGCTCGCCCCGACGAGGGGCACCCTAACCCCGGCGTCCCACAGCCGGTACACCCACGGCAGCAGCGACGTCTTGCGGGGCCGCGCGTTGACTTCTATGGCGTCGATCTTGCCGAGGATCGCGGCGACCAGAGCCTCGCCGCCGGTGACGCCGCCGGCGGGCTCGAACGCATCGACCCACACCACCAAGCCCTTCTTGCGGTGGCACTGGTCGCACCAGTCGCACACGCCCCAGTCGTCCGGTTCTTCGCCGCCGAATGTGAGCGGGAACACGGGGCGGTGGGAGTGCAGGAGCGCCACCTTGCCGAGTACCGGGTGCGTGTTGAGGGTGTTCACGAACACCGCGTGCCCGGCGCGCTCGACCGCGGAGAGCTGCCCGCTGAACGCGAGCAGGTTGGGGACGGTGGTGTACGTGTTCGCGTCCATCGTGAGGAGCGGCAGCGGCGTCGCGAGCACGTTCACCGCGTCTAGGTCTTCGACTTGCCCCTCGAGCAGCGCCGCGTGCGGGCCGATGAAGTGACACCGGGTGTCCACTTGGGCCCAGCCTTCGGCGCGGGAGTTCGTCCAGCGTTCGATGGTGAAGCGAAGGGAGATTTGGCCCGCGCCGAGCGTCACGGTCGCGTCGAGGGGCGTCCACTCGGTGCCCTTCGCGGCCTGCACGCGAAGTGGCACCCCGGCCGGGAGCGGGACCTCGCAGGCGCCCTCGATGTAGAACCAGCGCTAGCGGCCCGCGCGGAGCCGCCCGCCCACGTCCTCCGCGCGGCCCGCGGGGAACTCCGCGCTCTGGCCGAGCGGCGCGTAGTGCGCGCCGTCCGGCCCGGTGACGCGCACCCGCACCGGCGTGGGCCGGTGCGTCGCGGCGTCGGTGATGCGCAGGTGAACGTTCAGCATGGCCGGCGCCGCGCTCAGCCCTCTTGCCCGCCGCACGCGCGGAGGATGTTGCGGAACGCGTCCACCGCGTACGGGAACAGGTCCGGCCCGGTGACGCCGCCGGTCGGCCCGCCGCCACGCAGGTGCGGCTCCATCACCGCGAAGCCCTTGTACCCCATCGCGACCGCGCCCCTGATGCTGTACGCGACGCTCCCGTCGCCGGTGCCGGCGATGACCCCGTAGTCGTGCCCGGCCGCGTGCCCGCCCTTCTTCCAGTCCTTGATGTGGAGGTGCGTGGTGTACGCTTTCGTCTTCTCCCACCCGGCGACCGGGTCGTAGTTGCCGTAGGTGTAGTTGGCCGCGTCGTACGCGGCGCGCAGCGCGGGGCTCTTCACCTGCGCGAAGATGTCCGCGACGCGCTCGGGCGAGTCACCGTAGATGCGGTGCTCGTTCTCGTGGAACAGCACGACGTTGCTCGAGGCCGCGAGGTCAGCCATCGCGCCCATCCGCCGGACCACCTCGTCGCGGTACTTGGGCCAGTTCGCGAGGTCGAAATTCGGGTCGTTACCTGGCGGGTAGAAGCTGAAGATGCGAACGCCGCGGGTGCCGAACACGCCGCACAGTTCGATCGCGCGTTTGAGCTTGTCGAGGTGGGCGTGGAAGTCAGCATCGACCGCCACCTTGCCGACCGGCGAACCGATGGCCGACAGCCCGATGCCCTCGCTTTCGATGAGTTTCTTGAACTCCTTCACCTGCTCGTCGGTGAGCATCAGACAGTTCGTCTTGTGTATCGAGCGGAACTCGATGAACCGGACGCGGCTGGCTTTCAGCGTTTCGACCTGCTCGCGCGGGTCGGGGGAAATTTCGTCAGCGAACGCGGACAGCGTGAACATGGGTCGGCACCGGAGGGAGACAGGTTTGGTGCCGGTTAGTGTATGAACGCGGGGTCGCCACTTCGGCTGTTCCGCGTGAGGGAACTTCTCGTACTGCCCGGCGCGGAACGCGCCCGCGCGGTCGTTGGAAGTGCCAGGACGAATCCCGCTCAGAGCCGGCCGTTTCGCACGCCGTAGCGAGTCAGGGCTTCGCGCGGGGCGGCGGCGCGGTGCGCGTCGCCCGGTTGCGAACGTTGTCCGCGTACTTGGCCCAGCAGTCGCTGTGCTCCTGCTCGGTCAAATCGTCGAAAAACTCGTCCCGCCGGCCGCGAGCGAGCGTCCCGGCGTACGCCAGCTTTCCGCTCTTCGCGATGAGCGAAGTCTCGGCGTCTTCGTTCGCGAGGCGCAGGATGACGTAATCGCCGGTGCGTACCCAGTCGTAGCTCGAGTGCCCGTTGATGATCGGTTCGACCGAGTCGCCCGCCTTGATCTCGCCCCGCGCCAGACCGCGGAGCACGGGGTCGGAGCAGTCGCGGTGCCGTTTGAACCGCGGGTCGCCGGTAACCGCGTGAGGTGCGGGCGCGAGGTTGTCCCCTGCGAGAACCAGCGGTGGCACGGGGGCCAGTTCGGGCACAGCCGCGGGCGCCACGGCTGGCGGC
This sequence comes from Gemmata sp., assembly GCA_046086545.1. Taxonomy (GTDB): domain Bacteria; phylum Planctomycetota; class Planctomycetia; order Gemmatales; family Gemmataceae; genus Gemmata. Next base: position 353 of record JBJSXS010000264.1, on the reverse strand, counting down.
GGCGGCAACTCCACGGGCTTGCCGCAACCGACCAGCGTCGTACAGACCGCGCACAGGACAAGCGCACGCATTGGCTCAGCCCCCGGTTTTCCGCCGTGCGACGACCTTCAAGGGAACCTTATCGCCCGCGAACAGCTTCTCGCCGTGCGCGGCGAACCGCACCTTGACCCGGCGCAGCGCGCCATACCCACTCAACTCGGTCACAGTGCCGATGCCCCATTCAGCGTGCTGCACCACCACGCCCAGAGCAAGGCCGGTATCGGGCGCGTCTGGAATGGTGGGGCGCAGGTCCGGGTTGGGCTTACTCGCCGGCGGGACGACTGGCCGCACCCCGGTGTCGGCCCAGTCCCGTG